>JAISSL010000275.1 GCA_031273145.1 Zoogloeaceae bacterium
ATCCGTCTCGCGCTTGAAGCATTCCTCAAAAAGTGCCCGCCCTTCATGGATTCGCGCCATATCTTGTGGCGACAATCGCTTATCCTCGCATTTTTGCTGCAATTCTGTCCAGTCTTGGCTGATTTTCGCAAGTTGCTCTACGGAAAGCGTCCGTCCTTTCTCCAAGGCTTCCTCAACGCTACCGTACAGGCTGTTGCCATGGTCGGTGCTGTCAAAAAGCATCTGCCCTGCGCGGTTCACAACCCGCACTCGGTCAAGTGTGCCGGTATCGTTCACCATGTTGGCTGTGTACCCTCGATAGGCATCCTCCTGGTACTTTTCGGGAACGTCGCGGGGCGGTTCTCCAGCTTCTCGTTGTTTTTCACGACGGCTTTGCACATTGAAACGGCTTTGTTCCATGTGTGCGGCTACTCCGATGACCTCAACATTATAGCCTTTTTCGTGCATCTTCTCTGCCGTTTCAGAAAACACTCTTTCACCTCTAAAGGTGCCTTCTTCCAGAATGTTTCGGCCTCCAACAATGGCAAAGTTTCGCAAGTGCATAACCAGTTTTTGGCAGTCTGCTTGTGTCTCGGATGACGGGACGGTATGACCGCCTGGAATTTCAAGGCGCACCTTATCGGCATCAACATGAATAAATCCGCCTTTTTGCCTCAGTTCCAACTTGGCATTATTGGCTGCCGCAGTTTTTCCGGCTCCGGGCTGACCGGCTACCAGAATCATGGTGGGCGTTTCATGGCTTGATGTTTTAGAAGCGTTTTTATTATAGATTTTCTCCGCAATAAAACGCGACTTTTCATCCGTGAGTGGTTTGTATTCAGTCATTGCCGCGACACCCGAAAATTCTTTTTCTATTCAGAATTTCATTGGTAATCTTGGGGTCATCTGAAATAAAATCATATTCCAGATCAACAATGGCCTTAATCCTCGCTTCGTAATACTTTACAAGCAAGGGACTAGGATTTTCTTTTTCATTTTCAGCCATTAGCGCCTGCGACAAAAAGCCACTTTCAGCAGCTAAGACTTCCGACGCAACTTCATATTCGATGCTCATGATTTTTCCTTTCATTGGGTTTTGCGCGGCTTTTGCCCACGCCCTTGTTTAACTTCCCAAAATGCGCTACCGGAGTTCAACACCCGTAAAACATGCCCGGTATGTTCAACAATTTCGCGCCTTAGAGAAGCCAGCTTTTTGCCGATTTCCGGCATTTTACCACGTTCGCCATTAACAAGGATGTTAAAGGCTTTGGCAATTTGGTTCAAATTGTTACCGATCTTGGACAATTCATAATTGGAACGGCGCAAGGTTTCGATCTCATCTCCGCGCAGTTGTGCTTGTCCAATGTGCGCCAGGATCAAACCGGCAAGGTAGTGGTTCCTGGGTGTAAGGCAATTATCCGCCTGTACTGTGATTTTTTCAAGCGCCGTGCGCGGCAAGCGTAGCTCAACGCGCACAGCATCCGCCGCCGCGCTTTTTCGTGAGTGGCTTCGCCGCCTGTGATCCTGTTTCGGACGTATGTCCCCTAACGTGATACCATTCTTTCTTTTGCTTTTCCGCTTTCCATGTTAGCCAAGCGCATCATTCCCTGTCTGGACGTAACTGCCGGTCGTGTCGTAAAGGGCACCAACTTTGTCGGTCTGCGCGACGCTGGCGACCCGGTTGAAATCGCCCGCCGCTACGACGAGCAGGGCGCGGACGAAATCACCTTTCTGGACATCACCGCGTCGAGCGACCAGCGGGACATCATTCTGCACGTCATCGAAGCCTGCGCGAAAGAAGTCTTTATTCCCCTTACCGTCGGCGGCGGCGTGCGGAAGGTGGATGACGTGCGGCGGCTTTTGAACGCGGGCGCGGACAAGGTTTCCATCAATTCCGCCGCCGTGCAGAATCCCGATCTGGTGGCAGAAGCCTCCGGCAAGGTTGGTTCCCAATGCGTGGTGGTGGCGATTGACGCAAAGTCGGTCGCGCCGGGGCGCTGGCATGTCTTTACGCATGGCGGGCGGCAGGATACGGCGCTGGACGCAATCGAATGGGCGCAGAAGGTGGAAGCTCTGGGCGCGGGCGAAATTCTCTTGACCAGCATGGATCGGGACGGCACCAAAAACGGCTTTGATCTGGCGCTGACGCGCACGATTGCGGACGCAGTTTCCATCCCGGTTATTGCTTCCGGCGGGGTTGGCAACCTGCTACATCTGGTTGAAGGCGTCACCGAAGGACGCGCCGATGCGGTTCTGGCCGCTTCCATCTTCCATTTCAGCGAATATACGGTACGCGAGGCTAAGGAATTCATGGCGGCGCGGGGGATTGAGGTGCGGCTATGAGCCACGGCCTTGACCTTTCATGCGCCTGGATAGACGCTCTGCAATGGGATGCGGATGGCCTCCTCCCCGCCATCGCGCAGGATGCGGTCACTGGCAAGGTGCTGATGTTCGCCTATATGAACCGCGCATCGCTCGAAGAAACGCTCCGCACCGGCATTGCCGTGTATTGGTCGCGTTCGAGAAAGCGGCTCTGGAAAAAGGGCGAGGAATCTGGGCATATCCAGCAGGTACGCGCCATTCGTACCGATTGCGATGGCGACGCGCTGCTGCTTGCCATCGAACAGGTGGGCGGCATTGCCTGCCACACCGGGCGGCAGAGCTGCTTTTTTCATGAACTCTCCAACAACCATTGGCAGGCGGTCGAACCCGTATTAAAAGACCCGAAAGAGATTTACCGATGAATCCAGATATTTTCGAGCGGCTTGGAGAGACCTTTGCGACGCGCAAAGAGGCTGATCCGGCGACTTCCTATACCGCCCGCCTGTTCGCTAAAG
>JAISSL010000285.1 GCA_031273145.1 Zoogloeaceae bacterium
CCTCTTCGGGACCGATGAAAAGATAAACGACGGTTTTTTTGTCTGTTCCTGCCATTTTTGCACTATACTTGCCAACCGATTTTGCGCCGCGAACGATGAGCGCGCCATGTCGTAAGACCGACCAATGCCTGCAAACCGGGCATCCATGCCGGAGATGACCATCCGTCACCCGTGTTCGGCAGATAGGCCGCTTGATGCGCTGTCCCTTCCCCGGAAAATGTCCGGTTGAAGCGCGACAGGGCAAGGCACTCGTCTGGCATCATAGCGCAATCGGTCTGGTTAAGTTCGCTCACCAAAAGTAGCGATACTACTTGATTCGCGCATCGCTGACATCTAGCGAATGCCCACGCTCTTTTAATCCGTCCGGGATAAGCTGAAAAGCCCGGGCGTTGAATGGTTGAACCGGAAAAGCAATGATGAATTTTTTGCGAGACTTTTTCTCCCTCAAATGACGGCAAACCTTACCTTTCCCGTTATCTGACCGGTCGCGCCCGCGTGGGTGCTTCGTCCGCCATGCGCCGGAGCACACAATGAAACGCATGTTATTTAACGCGACACAGGCCGAAGAACTTCGTGTCGCCATTGTTGATGGTCAAAAACTGATTGACCTCGACATTGAATCGGCCAGCAAGGAACAACGTAAAAGCAATATTTACAAGGGGATCATCACCCGGGTCGAGCCTTCTCTGGAGGCGGCTTTTGTCGACTACGGCGAGGAACGGCACGGTTTTCTGCCTTTCAAGGCCATTGCGCGCGGCTACCTTCAGAACGGGTCGGAGCGCGGCAGGATTCAGGATCTCCTGAAGGAAGGGCAGGAACTCATCGTTCAGGTGGATAAGGATGAGCGCGGCAGCAAAGGGGCGGCGCTTTCCACTTTCATTTCCCTGGCGGGGCGCTATCTGGTGCTGATGCCCAACAATCCGCGCGGCGGCGGCATTTCCCGCCGGGTGGATGGCGATGATCGGGTTGAGCTTAGGGAAATCATGGATCAACTGCAAGTGCCCTCCGGGATGAGCCTCATTACCCGCACGGCGGCCATTGGCAGGCAGGCGGAAGAACTGCAATGGGACCTGAATTACCTGAAACAGCTCTGGCAGGCCATTGAAACTGCGGCGAAAAACGTGCATACGCCATGCCTGCTCTATGAGGAAGACAGCCTCGTCATTCGCGCGATTCGGGATTATTTCCAGCCGGAAATCGGGGAAATCCTCATTGATACGGACAGCATCTACCAGCAGGCGGTGGAATTCATGTCGTTCGTCATTCCAGGCGATGTTCATCGCGTCAAGCGTTACCATGACGATGTGCCGCTCTTTTCCCGCTTTCAGATTGAGCATCAGATCGAGACCGCGTTTGGGCGGCAGGTCAACCTGCCTTCCGGCGGCGCGATTGTGATTGACCATACCGAGGCGCTGGTGGCGATTGACATCAATTCCGGGCGTTCCACGCGCGGCTCGGATATTGAGGAGACTGCCTACAAGACCAATCTTGAGGCGGCGGAAGAAATTGCCCGCCAGTTGCGCCTGCGCGATTTGGGCGGGCTGATTGTCATTGACTTCATTGACATGGAATCCGCCAGGAATCAGCGGGAAGTGGAAACCCGCCTGAAGGAAGCCTTAAAGTTCGACCGCGCCAGAGTGCAGATGGGCAAGATCAGCCGCTTTGGCCTGATGGAACTCTCCCGCCAAAGGCTGCGTCCTGCCCTTGCGGAAACGAGCTATATCCCGTGCCCGCGTTGTACGGGGACGGGGCATATCCGCTCGACCGAATCGGCGGCGCTGCACATTCTTCGCATTCTTGAGGAAGAAGCCATGAAGGATGGGACTGCCGCCGTGCATGTGCAGGTGCCGGTAGATGTCGCCACCTTTTTGTTGAACGAAAAGCGGCAGGACATTCAGATTGTCGAATCCAGGCACAAGGTTGCCCTGTTGCTGATTCCCAATATGCACCTGGAAACGCCGGCGCACAGCATCGTCCGCTTGAAGCATGAGGATTTGAATCAGGAAGAGCGGATGGACCCTTCCTATCGGATGGTAAGGACGCCTGATGAGGAAAAGGCCGCGTCTGCCTCTGGTAACCGGCAGGATCAGCCGCGTCCCCGGCAGGAGGCGATGCTCAAGAATCTTTCGCCGGAACAGCCCGCGCCTACCGTCAAGATTGCCGAAAAAGGGTTTATTTCCCGTTTTCTTTCCCTTTTCAGGAGCGCGCCTGCGGAAACGCTCCCGCCTGCCCGCAAGAAGCGGGAAAAAAATCGCGGCGCTCCATCTGACCGGGATGCCAATGCGCGGGGTGACAAGCGGGAGGGACGGGGCGAAGGGCGGCGCGGCAAGGCGCGCAACGAGAATCGCCGGGAGGAACGGGAAGAGCGGGAAGCGCGTAATGATGAAAAAAGCGCCAAGCCGAACCGTAACGAGCGAGGCAATGAACGCGGCGGCGAAGCCCGCAACCGTCCCGCTCGCGCTGAATCCGTAAATGCCAAGGCGGAGGCAAAGGCGGATGAGGCGCGTGAAACGCCCCGCGAACCCAAAAACAAGCGGGAACGCGCCAAGCCTGCCAATGCAGTTGTGTCGCAGGTGGAAGCGGTTATTCCGGCGGAAAGTGAAGAGGTTGTGGCGCAAGGTTCCAGCCGCAACCGGCGCGGACGCAATCGCGGCGCGGCGGGCGCGGATAGCGCAAGCACACGCAATGCGGAATTCATCGTCCAGCCGGATGCAGCGGCCTGGGAAGAATCGCCTGAACGCCCCAGAGTTTCCGATAGTCCCTGGCAGCAGGGTATCCCGCTGGATGAGGAGACGGTTGTCGCTTCGGCTACCCCGATTCTGATTTCGGAAGGAGAGGAAGCGCCCAGGGTAGCCGCCCGGTTCACCGTCGCCCCCGATTTTACGCCGGTGGATGTTCCCGCTATGCCAGTGGCTAACCCCGTTGTTCCGGCAGCCATTCTGCCTGCGCCTGTAATCCTAACGTCCGCGCCGCTGTTCGAGCAGGTTGCGCCGGTGGCAACTCCGGTCATGCCGGAAATTACTCCGGTCATACCGACCTTGCCCCTGCAAAATTTGGGAGTAAATCCTGCGGATAGGGTTGCCGAGACTTCTACCCTGTGGGTTGAGGATGCTTCCAATGGAACGTCCCCGATAAAAGCTGCGGCATCGGTCATGACAGCGCCCATAACGCCGGTCATACCTATCGCGCAACCCACGGTCGAACAGGCGGTTGCGACGCTGGAAGAATGCGGGCTGGTTCTGGTGCAGACGAGTCAGACGGCTCCCGCAATACCCGTGATGGATACCGCGCCGGTAGGACGCCCGCGCCGCAGATCATCTGCCAGCATGGAAGAAGAGGCAATGGTCATGGTGGAAACCCGGCAGTAGGTTATCTTGCGTGAAATCGCGGCAATCCATACCTCGTAGGGGACGCAGGTTGCGTCCCCTACGAGGTATTTTAGATGACAAGGGTTTTGGTTGTCCGTAGGGGCGGCGGATGCCGTCTGCAAGACCTGCCGCCCGTTCCCGTCATTCCCCGTTGGCGGGCGGGACGCGCCGCGTTCCTTACGGACATTTTTATGATGTTGTTCATGATGCCATTCCTTTTCAGTCAAAAAATCCTTTGCATTTCACCGACGGCGCTTTGACTTTACTACTTCTTTAGCGACGCTGGGGAGATGTACCATCAGGGCACGAGGGTTTCCCCACTGACACATTACCGCAAGTATGACTCAACCAGCGATACCTCTGCGGAATACGCACAGACCCCATAGGCGAATTCACGACCGCTACTACGGTATAGTCGGTTTCACTGTGGAAGGTAAGCCCCATCTCGGTACTGAAACCGCCTGAGCAGGCAACAGTTATCTTGAACCTGTTCCCACTGGATAAAGAGCGGAAAGTACGGGTGGAACAGCCTGGACACTGTTCATACGACTGCGGAGACGTATCCGTTATACAATGCCGACCTGTCGCTGCACTATCAGTGAATTCAATTTTCTTATCGTCCGGGTTGGACGACAGCCATGTACTAGCGTCTGCATCGAGTTTGATGCCCTCCTTCGCTGACTCGGCTACCACTTGATTGTATAAGCCAGGGTTCTTATTCTTCCCATCCTTGAGAGCCTGATGTGTTGCACTGGTGTCTATCTCAGTGGTTCCTTCCCAAAGCCCCGGTCTTGTGCGCGGCATCACACTGGCGGGCGACTTGACCTCTTCCCAGTGGTCATCATCATCACCCTCTGTGGAATTCGGAACAGCCAGCACCCCGGTCGGCTCTGCCTCTGCCGGCTCTGCCTTTGTCGACTGTGGCTTTGACCTTGTGTCAGACTGCAACGACGCGGTAGTACCGCTATCCTTGCCGATGTAGTCTTTGAGGACAAAGGCCAGGACGCCAATCGTCACTGCTATGGCGACAACCGCTACCACAACAACCTGCAAAAAACCTTGTTCTGAGCGCATTTGAAATTCCTTTCCAGTTATGAGCGCGTCACTGCCGCGAAGCAAGGCGCAGAATGACGAGCGAGTTGCCAAATCTTACCATGTCACGAAAAAATAAGGCAAACAAAACAAATTTCAGGCGCAGTATCCGCAAGATGTCATGCAAAACCTAAACAAATAGACTGGCGTTTATGCAAAAAATCAGCTTAAATATGCGTCTTTCGCTTTATCCAAATCTTTTTCCCAATAATAACGACACGGAGTTTTCGCCATGAGTAACAAGGGACAGTTGCTGCAAGACCCATTCCTGAACGCCCTGCGCCGGGAACATGTGCCGGTTTCCATCTATCTGGTCAACGGCATCAAGCTGCAAGGGCAAATCGAATCTTTCGACCAATATGTAGTGCTGCTTCGCAACACAGTCACGCAAATGGTCTACAAACACGCCATTTCCACCGTGGTTCCCGCCCGCCCGGTCACACTGGTGCAGGAGTCCGGCCTCCCCGACGTGCCGGAAGAACCCGCTTGACCGGAATAACCCCGTCCACGGCGCTCAAGGTTGAACGGAACCACCCCCCGCCCCATGTTCGCTAGGGAAGGCCAGTCGCAGTCCGGCGGCGAACGGGCAATTCTGGTTCAGCTCGATTTCGGCGAGCCGGATTGGGCAGAACGGCTGGAAGAAGTGCGCCTGCTTACCGAATCGGCGGGCGGCATCGTCTGCGCGGAAATTACCGGTAAGCGGCACAGCCCCGACCCAAGAACCTTTGCCGGCAAGGGCAAGGCGGCAGAAATCCTCGCCGCCCGCAAGGATAATCAGGCCGAACTCGTCATTTTCAATCATCTGCTCTCGCCCGCCCAGGAACGCAATCTGGAACGCCTGCTGGAATGCCGGGTCGTGGATCGTACCCGCCTGATTCTGGACATCTTCGCGCTGCGCGCCCAAAGCGCGGAAGGCAAGCTGCAAGTGGAACTGGCGCAACTGGAACATCTCTCGACCCGCCTTGTGCGCGGCTGGAGCCATCTGGAACGGCAACGCGGCGGAATTGGCCTGCGCGGGCCGGGAGAAAAGCAGTTGGAAACCGACCGGCGACTGCTTGGCAAACGGGTACGTCTCCTGAAAGAACGGCTGGAACGCCTCTCCCGCCAGCGCAATGTCCAGAGAAAGGCGCGACAGAAAAGTGAAACGCTGAACGTTTCTCTGGCAGGTTATACCAATGCTGGCAAATCCACGCTGTTCAACGCCTTGACCCATGCGGACGTTTATACCGCCAACCAGTTGTTTGCCACGCTGGAAGCCACCTCGCGCCGGCTCTGGCTACCCGGAACCCATACCGGCAACATCGTGCTTTCCGATACGGTAGGTTTTATCCGCGATTTGCCGCACGCGCTGGTAGAGGCTTTTCAGGCGACGCTGGAAGCAACCAGGGATGCCGACCTGATTCTGCATGTGGTGGATAGCGCCAGCCCCGCCCGTGATGAACAAATTATGGAAGTCGACAAGGTTCTCGCCGAAATAGGCGCGGCGGATACGCCGCAGATTATGGTCTGGAACAAGGTTGACCTGACAGGCGTTTCTCCTTCGATAGAACGTGACGATTGTGGTAGAATCCGCCGCGTCAAATTAAGCGCGCGCGCAGGTCTGGGTTTGGAACTGTTGCGCTCTGCTCTGACGGAAAAAGCGCAGGAAAAAACAGCGCGTCGCGCGGCAACGGCCTTGGTTGAAGACGAATTTTCGTTTAAGGACGAATTTTCGTCCGAACGGCCAGCGCCGTAAGTCCCCTTATCCAAAACCTGTCCGGGAAACAGCTTTATGATTCCAACGCTAGGCATTCTCATGGCGGGTCGCCCGCCGCGAAACCAGGGCGGCAACCGCCCCCCCGAAGGTCCGCCCGATCTTGAAGAAATCTGGCGCGATCTGAACCGTCAATTGGGCGGCTTATTCGGCGAAAAAAAAGGGGGACGCCGTATCCCCCCCAACAATCCCGGCGGGAACGGGGGCGGCAACGATGACGAAGGCCTGCCGCCGCTCAACGTTCAGGCGCTAAAGCGCGGCTTTTCGATTTTTATCGGCCTGCTGGCTTTGACCTGGCTTGCTTCCGGCTTCTACATCGTGGATGCCTCGCAGCGCGGGATTGTGCTCCGCTTCGGCAAGATGGTAGGCGAAACCGATCCCGGCCTGCGCTGGCGGCTGCCCTACCCGATTGAATCCAACGAAATCGTCAATCATACCGGGGTTCGCGCTCTGGCAATCGGCTATCGCACCTCGGAAAAAAACAAGGTGCCTCAAGAGGCGTTGATGCTCACCGATGACGAAAACATCATTGACATCCAGTTTTCCGTGCAATACGTGCTGAAAAGCCCGACCGATTACCTGTTCAAGAGCCGCGACCCGGATGCGGCGGTGATGCAGGCGGCGGAAACCGCCGTGCGCGAAATCGTCGGTAAAAACAGGATTGATTTCGTGTTGAATGAAGGACGGACGGAAATTGCGGATAACGTAAACAAGCTGATGCAGACCATTCTCGACCGCTACGAGACCGGAATCCAGATTTCCAAGGTCAACATGCAGAACGCCCAGCCTCCCGAACAGGTGCAGGCCGCGTTTGAAGACGCGGTAAAAGCCGGGCAGGACAAGGAACGGCTGGAATACGAAGGCCGCGCCTACGCGAACGACATCATCCCCCGCGCCGAAGGCTACAAGCAGGGGGTCATCGCCACTGCCGAAGGGGATGCCAGCCGGTTCCAGCAGATTCTGGCCGAATACGTGAAAGCGCCGGAAGTCACCCGCCAGCGCCTGTATCTGGAAACCATGCAGCAGGTTTATGCCAACACCAGCAAGGTCGTCGTCGACACCAAGGGGCAGGGCAACCTGCTCTATCTGCCGCTTGACAAGTTGATGCAGGCCGGCGCGGCGGCTGGCGTGACGCAAAACAGACCGAGCGCCTCCACTTCTGCCGCCCCCGGTCAGGCTTCGTCTTTTTCCGGCGCCGCGCCGCCGCAGCAGGAAAATCCGCGCGATTTGAACCGCAAATCCCCAAGCAGCTTCCAGGATGAGGCTTCTCCCCTTTCCCGCGACCGGAGGTTACGGCCATGACCAATCTACACACGCAATTACTGAGCTTTGTCCTCGCGGTTTTTCTGATTTTCGCCAGCATGTCCCTGTTTACGGTCGATCAGCGCGAGTATGCGCTGGTGCTGCAATTAGGCGAAGTCAAGCAGGTCATCAAGGAACCGGGGCTGCATTTCAAATGGCCGTTGATTCAGAACGTCCGTTTTTTCGACAACCGGGTGCTGACCCTGGATAGCCCCGATCCTGAACTTTTCATCACGTCGGAAAAGAAAAATGTTCAGGTCGACTCTTACGTCAAGTGGCGCATCGTCGACCCGCGCCTGTTCTACGTTTCGGTCAATGGCGACGAATCCCGCGCCGGCATCCGGCTTGCCCAGACGATCAACGACGGGCTGCGCGCCGAATTCGGCAGACGTACCGTGCATGATGTCGTCTCCGGCGAGCGCGACAGGATCATGGAAGACATGCGCGGCAAGGCGAATCAGGATGCCCAGAAAATCGGCGTGGAAGTCATTGACGTGCGCTTGAAGCGGGTGGAACTGCCGCCCAACGTTTCCGAAAATGTCTATGAGCGGATGCGTTCCGAACGTACCCAAATTGCCAACAAGCTGCGCGCCGAAGGCCATGCGGAAGCGGAAAAAATCCGCGCCGAAGCCTATCGGGAAGCGCAGAAAATCCGGGGCGAGGGCGATGCCCGCGCCACCGCGATTTACGCGCAAGCCTACGGGAAAAACCCGGAGTTCTACGCTTTTTATCGAAGTCTGGAAGCCTATCGCGCCAGCTTCGCCAACAAGCAGGATTTGCTGGTGGTTGAGCCGAATTCCGACTTTTTCCGCTATCTGAAAAACGCGAAATGACCCTCTCGACCGTTTTGCTGGCCTTTGCCCTGATGCTCATGCTGGAGGGCATCGTTCCCTTCCTGATGCCTGCCGTCTGGCGGGAGACGTTTCGGCGCTTGCTGAACCTCTCCAACGGGCAGATTCGCTTTATCGGCCTCCTGTCCGTGCTGCTCGGAACCGCGCTCCTGTCCGTGCTGAGTTTTTAGCGCGTTTTTGGTTTAATCATGACCCTTGCTCGCACTCCCTCACGTCTTGCAGACAACTGGCTCCTGCCCGAACATCTGGCGGACGTTCTGCCGCAGGAAGCGACGCGGATGGAGATTCTGCGGCGGCGGCTGCTCGATTTGTTTTGGACGCGCGGCTATGAACTGGTGATGCCGCCGCTCTTGGAATATCTGGAATCCCTTTTGAGTGGCGCGGGCTACGACCTCAACTTGCGAACCTGCAAGCTCTCCGACCAACTCTCAGGCCGTACCCTGGGCGTGCGCGCCGACATGACCCCTCAGGTCGCCCGGATTGATGCCCATCTTTTGAACCGGGAAGGCGTGGCTCGCCTTTGCTATTGCGGCAGTACCCTCCATGCCCGGCCTGCCAGTCTGGTTTCCAGCCGCGAGCCGATTCAGCTTGGCGCGGAACTCTACGGCTATGCGGGCAAGGCCGCCGACCGGGAAATTCTCCGCCTGCTGGCCGATGTTCTTGCCGCCGCCGATTTGCCGGGTTTTCGTCTGGATTTGGGGCATGTCGGCATCTTTCGCGCCCTGATGGAAGCGGCGGGGACGGACACGGAAACGAGCGAAGCCATTTTTATCCGCCTGCAAAACAAGGATGAAGCGGGGCTTGCCGCTCTCATCAATCATCTGCCCGCGCCTTTTGCCGAGGCGATTTTCGCCCTGCCCAGGCTCTACGGCGGAATTGAGGTGCTGGCAAAAGCAAGGCGGATACTTCCCGATCTGCCATCTATCGCCACTTCCATTGACACCCTCAATTTCCTTGCGGAGAGCGTGCCGGAATGGCCGGTGACGATAGACCTTGCGGATTTGCGCGGCTATCACTATCACAACGGCGCGGTTTTCGCCGCCTACGTTCCCGGTTATCCTGCGGCGATTGCCCTGGGTGGGCGCTATGATGGCGTGGGGAGAAGTTTTGGCCGGATGCGTCCCGCCACCGGCTTTTCCCTCGATTTGCGCGAATTGACCCGGCTCTCAAGCGCCGCCGCGCCGCAGGATGCCATTCTGGCGCCTTCGAGCTTAAATGACCCGGCGCTGGCGGAAAAAATCGCGGCATTGCGCGATTCAGGCGAAATTGTGGTGGAATCCCTGCCGGAAGAAGAAGGCAGGGCAGACCCCCGCTGCACCAAACGGCTGGTTCGCAAAGATACCGATTGGATGCTTGAACCGATAGCATCCTGATCGCATTCCCAAGGCAATTTACAGAGGAAAAAAACATGGGCAAAAACGTAGTGGTCGTCGGCACCCAGTGGGGCGACGAAGGCAAGGGCAAGATTGTGGATTGGCTGACCCGCCACGCGCAGGGCGTCGTTCGCTTTCAGGGCGGGCATAACGCCGGACACACGCTGGTCGTGGGGGAAACGGTCTATAAATTGAGCCTCGTTCCTTCCGGCATCGTGCATCCCAAGGTACGCTGCTATATCGGCAATGGCGTGGTGCTGGACATCGCGCACCTGTTAAAGGAAATTGACGGTCTTGAAGCCGGCGGCATTGAAGTGCAGTCGCGCCTCTCCGTGAGCCTTGGCTGTCCGCTCATCCTGCCCTATCACGCGGCGCTCGATCAGGCGCGGGAAGCCAGGGCGGGCGCAAAAATCGGCACGACCGGGAAGGGCATCGGCCCCGCCTATGAGGACAAGGTTGCGCGTCGCGCCCTGCGCGTCTATGACCTGTTCGACCCCAAGCGGTTCGCCGAAAAACTTACCGAGGTCATGGCCTACCATAATTTCGTCCTCACCCGTTTTCTCGACGCGGAACCGCTGGATACCAAACAGGTTCTGGAACAAACCCTTGCCCACCGCGAGCGCGTTCTGCCGATGGTGGCCGATGTTTCCGCGCTCCTGCACACTGCCGGACAGGAAGGGAAAAACCTGCTCTTTGAAGGGGCGCAAGGTTCCCTGCTGGATATTGACCACGGCACCTATCCTTTCGTGACTTCCAGCAGTTGTGTTTCCGGGCAGGCGGCTTCCGGTTCCGGCATCGGCCCCAACATGCTGCACCATGTGCTTGGCATTGCAAAAGCCTATTGCACCCGCGTTGGCAGCGGCCCCTTTCCTTCCGAACTGGCGATTGACGCCGAAGGAACGCCCGGCTGGCAGATGTCGCATAAGGGACGTGAAATCGGCACCGTGACCGGACGTACCCGCCGTTGCGGCTGGTTTGATGCCGCGCTGCTGCGCCGCTCCGCGATCATCAACGGGCTTTCGGGACTTTGCATCACCAAGCTGGATGTTCTGGATGGCTTGCCGGAAGTCAAAATTTGCACCCACTATCTGGTGGATGGCAAACCCGTTGATTTACTCCCCATCGGCGCGGACGAAGCCGCCCGCTGCGAGCCGGTTTTTGAAACGCTGCCCGGCTGGACGGAAAGCACCTCTGACGCGCAGCGACGGCAACGCTGGGAAGACCTGCCGACCAACGCCCGCGCCTACCTGAACCGGCTGGAGACGCTCTGCCGCATTCCCATTGACATCATCTCTACCGGCCCGGAACGGGAAGAAACCATCCTGCGCCGGCATCCTTTTCTGGCATGAAAAAACGGCAGGCACAAAGCCTGCCGCTTTTATTCATGGCTATCTGGCAGAATCGCTGGAAAGGTATTTCATGTAACCAGATAGAATGAATGCGCTATTTTACCGGGAATATCGCCATGCCCTATTTTTATTTCACATTTGCGGGGATTCAGGCAGTATTTTTCATATCTTTGTGGTCAACTTCCTGTATCTTGCGGTTAAAATGCAAATGCAAATTCAAGCCCCAACCCCAACAGAAAAAAATATGAATAACAATCTGGTCGCCCGTGGCCTGCAAAAGATGCAGCGTTTCTGGCAAGACCGCCCCAGACAGCTTGACGCGCGCGCCCTGCAAAAAGTACGGGAACAGTTGCAGGAGTGCGCGCGCGGCACTGGGGGCGAAGTTTCTGCCCGCCTTCGCGCCGGACGACTTGGCGAAAGCTATATGCGTCTGGATTCGGCGGGAAAGCACGCTTTCCTGCGCCTGATTGCCACGGAATTCGGCCCCGACCCGGCGCGGGTTGCGGCGGCACATGCGCGGTATCAGGAAAGTCTGGGTTCTCCAGAGCAATGGGAAGCGGAAGCGCATTTATGGAGCGCGCTGCGCTCGCCTCGCGCCCGGATTCTGACTCAGTTTGCCGCCCTGCCCAAAAAGGGCGTGCGCTTTCTGATTGATTTGCGCGTAGATTTACTCCACCTGCTGCGCGAAGACCCGGAACTGACTTCGCTTGACCGGGAACTGGGCTATCTTCTGACTTCCTGGTTCGACGTGGGCTTTCTGGAACTGCGGCGGATTACCTGGCATTCTTCCGCCGCGTTGCTGGAAAAACTGATTCAGTATGAGGCGGTGCATACCATCCATTCCTGGGGCGACCTCAAGAACCGGCTGGATTCCGACCGCCGTTGCTATGGCTTTTTTCATCCCCGGATGCCTGATGAGCCGCTGATTTTTGTGGAAGTAGCCTTGACCGACCATCTTGCCGACAATGTGCAGGATTTGCTCGACATAGACGCGCCGGTTTTCGACGCGCGCTCGGCGGATACCGCGATTTTCTATTCCATTTCCAATACGGAAGAAGGCTTGCGCGGCGTCTCTTTCGGGAACTTTTTGTTAAAGCGGGTGATTGAAGATTTGCAGTATGATTTTCCCCGCCTGAAACGCTTTTCTACCCTTTCTCCGCTGCCGCTGTTGCGGCGCTGGACGGAAAAAACGCCCGCAGTCTGGCAGGATGTCTTTCTGCCCGGCGAACTGGAAAAAATTGGCGGCTACACAAAAAATCCCGCCACGGCGGAGACTGTCCAGGCGATGCTTGCCAGAGCGGACTGGCAGAATGACGCGCGTCTGGTTCGCCTGATGCGCGCGCCGCTTACCCGGCTGGCGGCGCGTTATCTCCTGACCGCAAAGGCGGGCGAGAAAACGATTTACGACCCGGTCGGGCGTTTTCATCTGGGCAATGGCGCGCGGGTCGAGCGCCTGAATTTTCTGGCGGATACTTCGGAAAAAGGGCTGGCGCAATCTTTCGGGATGATGGTTAATTACCTGTATCCCCCGGATGAAATCGAGCGCAATGTGGAAAACCTGCTGCGGGAAGGCAAAATCGCCGCCAGCCCAACTATCCGCCACGCAGTCTCGGCATGAGCAAAAAAAGCGGCAGGTTTTTAGCCTGCCGCTTGCTGTTGCGTTGTGAATTGCTGTCTGCAAGACCTTAGCGAAGTTGCCGCCAACTGCGCCGTCCGGCAAGTCCGCCAACCTCAACTGGATAGGGCGTGGGGAGGAGAACCACTTTCATGGCATCGTGGATGCCTGTGCCGTAACGCGCTCCGCCGACCATGTTGAAGGCGTAGGCTTTTTTCCCCGATTGCCCGGAAATACTGAAGCGGATATCCGATTTGAGGTACTTCCCGTCCCGGTTGACTTCAGCGCCGGAAGCGCCAGGCTCGAACCAGAGATTGGAACCATGCTGAATCCTCTTGAAGAGCGAGCTTTTGATCCAGGTGCCGTGCTCGTAGTTGAACTCGGCAACTCCGCCTGCCAGCGAGCCGGAACAGGCATCAGCAGAGGGCAGGGAGAGCGGCATCAGGAAGTCCCTGGTTTTGGGAACCAGCACCGTTCCCTGTACCCGCACCAGTGAATTCACCGGGTTGTTCATCCCTCGCTCGCTCAGGTCAATGACGTAACCATTTTGCGTGGCGTAATCCACAGTGGGATTGACGCTGGCGTTTGGATTTGGATCCAGCTTCCAGGCTTTTCTGGTCTCATTCGCATCATCCCGAAAGAACTCGTCGGTTTCCGGGTGATTTTCGACATAGACGCGCGCCTGCAAGTTGTTGCTCTCGCGTCTGGCAACGCTTCTGGTCTCTCCGTTTTGATCCAGGCGTATCCCATAGGTGGATTGCACATGATCCGCCCTGCGAACATCCTCCTCGGAAAAGAACTTGCCTGTTCCCACGACAAGCTGGTATCCCGCAGTGCAACGACCCTGCGGATTGAGGCAGATGAGGGTGGGCGGCGCGGTAATGGGCTGTGCCTTGCCGCTACTATCCCTGGCTTCCAGCAGTTTCTCCGGCGTCTCGCCGGGGTTGGCAAGGTTGAACTTCCAGAGATTGCCCTGTACGTCGCCCGCGAAGGCAAGGTCCATGCGGCCATCCCCATCCTTATCCAGCAGATATGGGGTTGCCAGACCGTTGCTGGAATTGGAGTCATAGCGATCACGCGGCACCTCGATGAAGGTGGCAGAGGGATTTTTCTCCAGTGGCACGATGAAGAGTCCGACGCGTCCGCTTCTGCTGTTGTAGCCGTTGCCGAAGACGGCGACCCATTGGGTGCCGAGACCGCCGGGAATGGCCACGATGGCCGCTTCGCCATCGGCGGGCGCGCCCAGATTTTCATCGGTGAATTCCCAGAGCACATCGTTCGCGCTGAACTCCTCCGGGTTTTCCACATCCAGCGCGAAGTAACTGCCGCTTATCGCGCCCCCCACCGGGATATTGGCGCGACCCGTTGAGCCGACCAGCACCGAGCGCCATTTGTCTTCCAGCAGGATGTCGCCTACCCACGGCGTGCCATCCACGTAATACTGGTGTGCATAGCCGGGCTTGGTCAGTTCCGCGAGTTCGCGGTGTACCGCGCCTGGGACGTAGGCGAAACGTTCCCGCCCGCCGCCTTCAGCTTCAGCGCCGCCCGCAAAGGCATGGAGCATCCCGTCGTTTGCCGCCGCGAAAATCGTGGTCGGACGACCATTTTCCCAGAATTCGACGAGCCGTTCCCGGTAGGCGAAAATTTGCTCCCTGCTGAGGAAGGAGCTCGGTTCGTTGGCGCAAGTGACTCCTGAATCGGAGGAGGCGCCTGCTGGCATGGGAATGGGGTTTCTACCCACATCGCACCTGAAGCCGCCATAGCCGTAGTCGTTGTGTTCGTAAGCGCCCAGCAGATAGGGAGTGGCGTTTACGATGTCGCCCAGGAATTTGGGATCCCGGTTGCGGAAGGAGCCGTCTGGCTTGGCTTGTTCTTGGGACGCATCGCCGCGCAGATAGTTGACGATGGCTGTGTTTTTGCCTGCGTTGTTGTCCACTATGACGCGGGGGGCTTCAAAGGTTCCGTCCCAGGTAAACACCTTGCGGGCGGCTACACCGGCGGGCGTTAGCTGCGCCTTAAGTTTATCGGAAGCATTCCATTCGACTCTTGCCAACGGCGCGCCGATCAGCTTGGCGGAACACTTGACGGCGGAACTGCCTGGAGCCACCCGCAACGGCGCATCAATGGTATCCGTTGTGCAGAGCGGATAGGCATAGACATTGCCCGACCAGTCGGTGGGATTATATTCCGCGAGGTAGGCAAAATCATCCCCGTCCGCACTCCGTCCCCCTGCGCCGCCATAACTCACATGACTGGCCGGCTCGCCGGCCATGGAGACCAATATCTCCTTCAAGCCATTGGCAAACTCATTGGCATCCCGCGCATCAAAAAAGTCGCCATGACCATTGATCCCCGTGTGGAAGAGGTCATCAATCCGGGATGGGTGATCGCCTTCCACAGTCAGATTCCATTTGATTCGATTGGCATCATTGGCTGGATTGCCCCAATTATCTTTTTTGCCAAGGTGTTCTTTCAGTTCCCTGGAAGAAAGGGTACCCTGCGCGCCCAGGCCGATGGTGAAGGTCTGCATGTGCTGCCAGAAGGCCGGGTTGCCCGCCGTCGGCTTTTGTTGCGACGGCTCTCGCGTATAGCCCGCAACATGATTGGGGATATCTGATCTCAGATCCCGGTTCCAGTAGTGCATGGCCCAGTCCGCCAGGGTGTTTTGATGGTCTGGATTGGCAAAGGGCGGCTCTGGCTTGTAGCGGTAGGGGTTGCTTCCATCCGGCTTGAGGATGTCAGGTCCCTCCTTGTTGTCATAGCAGTAGGAGTTACTGCTGAGAGTAGCACAGCCCGTGGTGAATTTGGTGTTGTTGTACCCGTCGGTCATCAGGACTGCAAAGGAGCGGCGGCAGCCGGACATATTTTGTGCGCCACTACCTGATGGATTTCCTGGTGCTGGCGGGTTATCCATCCAAGGTTTGTCCGTCATATAGTAGTTTCCAACCGCCTTTAGGGCGGAGTTCAGATACGTCCCGCCGTTGGGAGCCGGAAGCCCAAGCACCCAATTGTAAAAATCTTTGACGAATTGTTGTTGGCCATAGCCTTGTGGAGAATCCAGAAAGGGGCGTACTCCCTTTCCACCCTTGTTGGAATTGTCGGGGCCTAAGCCTGAGGTGGTCTCATTCGGACCCAGACCCGTACTGTTGATGGTGTCGTAGCCTAGGCGGACGACCTGATTGTTCATCATGGCGCTGGGTTTGGTCGTATCGTTCCGGTCAACCAGTTGGGCAAAGGCAATGGACATCCCCGCCTTGGCGCTCATGGCACGGGAACGATAGTAGGTGTACCAGTTCATGAAGTTGCGGATTTCTTCCTCGCCGGTACGCCTGCGCGGGGAGTATTCCACCAGCTCGCCCTTATCGTCGACGTGGCTGGTCACCAGATGCAGCCTGGATTGCTCAGGGCCGTACAGGTTGGTGCAGTGGGATTCATGCCCGCTCCCTACCATCAGGCAATTCTGGGTATTGCCGGAAGAGGCACTGGTTGCCCCCTTTTTATCCGCCTCGGAATATTGGAAGTAGGAGACATAGGCTTTTGGATTGTCATTTGCGTCATACATGCCATCCCCATTGGTGTCGCCGATCACATGCCGTCCCGCATAGCAGGAGACGGCTGGCGCTGTTCCGTTAGCAGCGTAGGGTTGCCAGACCAAGGGGGTCGTTTGAGCCGTGCTGATGGTGCCAAATGTAGTGCTGCCATTCGTCCGGGCGTTGTAGGTGACTGAGCGAACGCACCAGGGGCGACCATTGTACGAAGTGCCGGAAGTGTTGGCAAAAGCGGCTGTACCACGCCCTACCCCGGCCGTGCTGGTGACGCCGTTGGTTCGGTAAGTAACCCGGCATTGTCCATGTGGATTGTCGTTGCCATAGTATTCCCGCGATTCCACCACGTCAGGCAAGATGGTCGGGCAGGCGCGTTGAACCACGAGCAGCCGGTTCGCCGTAGCGGTTCTGGATGCAGTATCTGCTGTGTCTCGGTTCGTTCTGAAAAGGAAACCCGAAGGGACGGACTTGAACGCATAGTGTTCATAGTTCCGTTGGTTATCCTCAGGTCTTGCGTTGGGATTGCGATCGTAGGTCGGGTTATCCCGCATGGAGTTGTAGCCCGGCACATAATCCCAATAGATGGCAACTCCGGTAGTGAGGGGAGGAGAAGTTCGATCATTGGGATGAGTGATATTGCCGAGAATTTGGGGAGTGACGTAAGACGTGATGAGTACCCCCAAGTCATCATAACCGGAATTGTCAGTGTATCCATCTTTCCGAACGCGCGGAAATCTAGTGAGTGTATCGCTGTTCGGCATGCGAACCAATTTCCCGCTATCCCATTTAAACGGCGGCTGGTAGGTCATCTCCGGGTTGTAGTACATCCCGTTCCAGCTTACCGAGAGCAGGCTGTTGCTTCTGCTGGGCGTGTAATTGTCACTCTCGTCAACATTGCCAGGACTACTAAAACTAGTATTGGTTCGGTCAGGGCCGATGGCATCATCCGGCATGTACGACCAGGCCATGGAACCGGAGTCGTCATGGATGTAGACGAGGTTGGGGGAAACCAGAGCCGGGGAAGTGAGCGGGCGCTGGGCAATCTCAAGGTCGGACGCGCCTTGCGAAAGGGCAAGGCCGGAAAAAAGCGCCCCACCCAAAAACAGGACAGCCGCCCGGAAGGACAGACCCTCTGGCAAAAGACCGCAACCGCCAGGGGCACGGAATTGCCCGGTAACTTTTTTAGCATAGTGTTTCATGATAGCTCCTTCATCTTGAAAGGGAGAGGCGCGAACGCCTCAAACTAACACGTTTGCGTCACCATATGCCGGCATGATTCGTTACTGCGGCAACATATTAGCGACCCGCAACTTGCCAATTATTCGGCAAGCGAACCTGAATTCTATAAATCCAGATTCCGTAAGCGTATTTTATGTATTTAACACCTGTTTTCCCAAAAATAAAAGATGAACGAATATTTTCACGCGACAAACGGTAGCCCGAAACGATGAACGGATGCTTTTAGGCGATAAACGGTAGCCTTGCGGACGGCAGGTCTTGCAGATGGCAAGGAGACAAGCGCAAAAGTGTACTCGACTGAATCGAAACCGCGCTGGATTTGCGGGTCTTGCGGGCAGGAAGAGAAAAACAAACCAATTGGTGCCGAGAGAGGGAGTCGAACCCTCACACCTTGCGGCGGCGGATTTTGAGTCCGCTGCGTCTACCGATTCCGCCATCTCGGCTCTGAAAGAGCGGCGATTATCCACGAAAGACGCGCGCTCGGCAAGTCAGTCTCTCGACAGAGCGCATCACGCCCGTCAAATCCGCCAACATCACTCGCCTTGCTGCTTGCGTCCGTCCCAGGCCAGATGCTCATCCACCAAATCAGCCAATGCCTCAATCCAGGCATCGGATTCGTTCAGGGCAGGAATGTAGTTGAACACGGGTTCGTCTGCGTCTCCGTCATTTTGCGGCGAGGCATCCCCTGCCGGGCTGAGGGGAGGGTCACTCTTTACCGCTACTTCTCCCCTGGCCGTCCGCAAAAAAACCTGCCTGCCCACCAGCGCGATTTCTTCCAGCGTTTCCAGGCAATCCGCCGCAAAGCCGGGGCAGAACACGTCAACCCGGCGCGCGCCTTTCCAGGCCAATTCCTGCAACGTATAAAAGGTATCCGGCTCCAGCCAGGCTTCCCGTCCAAAGCGGGACTGAAAAGTTACCCAGCAAACCTGCTCATCAAGATCCAAACGCTCGGCAAGCTGTTTGGCAGTTTGCAGGCATTCATCGTAATACGGATCGCCCAATGCGCGGCTTTTTTTCGGCAAGCCATGAAAACTCAAAACCAGCCTGCCCTCCGGCGGTAAAGCGCCGTGCTCTGCCCAGAAATTACGAACCTGCGCTTCCAGCGCGTTCAGATAAGCCGGATGAGTCGGAAAGCTGCGAATCACGCGCAATTCCGGCTGGTTCCGGCAGGTCAGAAGCCAGGCACATACCGCATCCAGCGCGGAAGCGGTCGTACTCGCCGAATACTGCGGATAGAGCGGCAGAACCAGAAGGCGCTTTATCCCCTCGGCCTGCATTCGGGAAAGGGTACTGGCAATCTCCGGCTTGCCATAGCGCATCGCCCAAAAGACCGAAACCGGCAAGCCGCGCTTCAAAAGGACTTGCCGCAACCCTTCTGCCTGCAAGCGCGTATGGGTACGCAGCGGCGAATCCCCGTCCCAGATCAGCGCATACTTGGCCGCAGACTTACGGGCGCGGAAGGGCAGGATAAAACCATACAAAATCAACCGCCACAACAAACGGGAAAAAAAGCCCTTGCGTTCCACCACGCGCTTATCCAGCAGAAATTCTTTCAGATAGCGGCGCAGCGCCGTGGGAGTTGGCGCGTCCGGCGTGCCCAGATTGATGAGAAGGATGCCGGTATGGGCGCTCGGCGCGGACATGGCTTCAGGACTGGCTGAAAGAAAGAGAGGAAGAAAGCAGGCGGGCGGTAATATCCACAATGGGGATGACCCGCTCGTAGGCCATTCTGGTAGGGCCAATCACGCCCAGGGAACCGACTACCTGCCCGTTGATTTCGTAAGGCGCGGTCACCACGCTGCATTCATCGAGCGGCGCAAGCCCGGATTCGCCGCCAATAAAAATCTGGATGCCATCGGCGCGGCAGGAGTGTTCCAACAGGCTCATCAGGCCGGAACGCTGCTCGAACA
>JAISSL010000005.1 GCA_031273145.1 Zoogloeaceae bacterium
GAATTGACCCTGAGCGTCAGGTTCAGGCGGGTAAAAAGCCGTTCCGGGTCGTCTTCCATGATGACGTGGGAAATGTTCGCGCCCGTGCCGGAAATGGCATCGTCAATCTGCGCGAGAATGCCGCTCGTGTTGCGGACATCAATGCCAATGCGGACATCAAAGAGGGTATCGGGCATGGGCGCCCATTCCACCTCAATCCATTTATTCGGCTCGCGCTCGCGCGATTTGCGGATGATGGCGCAATCATGGGCATGGACGATCAGCCCCTGCCCTTTCCTGATGGAACCAATGATGGAATCGCCCGGAATGGGCTGACAGCATTGGGCAATCTGAATCGCCATTCCTTCCGGGCCGTGAATGACGAGGGTGCTGGGATTGACGGGGCGAGGCAGGGTCTCGTCGCCAAAAGCCAGCAGGCGACGCGCCGCAACCGCCGCCAGACGTTTGCCAAGGCCAATGTCGGTAAAAATTTCCCGGATGGAATGGTTGCCGTTCGCCTTCATCATCTGTCTCCAGGCGGCATCCGGCACCGCCTTGGGATCAACGCCCAGTCCCAGCAATTCCTGATTGAGCAGGCGTTCGCCCAGGGCGGCGGATTCTTCATTGTGGGCAGTCCGCAGAAAATGGCGAATGCTGCTTCTGGCTCTGCCGGTCTTGACGTAGCCCAGCCAGGCCGGATTGGGACTGGCGCGGGGCGCCGCGATGATCTCCACCAGGTCGCCGTTTTTCAGTTCGGTACGCAGCGGGGAAAGCTCATGGTTGATGCGGACGGCAATGCAGCGATGCCCAACATCGGTATGGATGGTGTAGGCCAGATCAACGGCAGTCGCGCCGCGCGGCAGGGCGATGATCTCTCCCTTCGGGGTAAAGACATAGACTTCATCGGGGAAAAGGTCAATCTTGACGTTCTCGAAGAATTCCGAAGAATCGCCGCTCTGCATTTCCAGCAGGGAATGCAGCCATTTGTGGGTGCGAATCTGCAAGTCCGCGCCGCTGTGCTCGACATCCTTATAGAGCCAGTGGGCGGCAACGCCTTCCTGCGCGACGTGGTGCATCCCCTCGGTACGCAACTGAATTTCCAGCGGCGTGCCGGTCGGACCAATCAGGGTCGTGTGCAGAGACTGGTAGCCGTTGGCCTTGGGGATGGCGATATAGTCCTTGAACTTGCCGGGGACGGGTTTATAAAGGGCGTGCAACGCGCCCAGGGCAAGATAGCAGGAAGGAATATCGTGGAGAATGATGCGAAACCCGTAAATATCCAGGATTTGCGCGAAGGGGCGGCGCTTTTCCACCATCTTGCTATAGACGGAATAGAGGTTCTTTTCCCGCCCGAACACTTCCGCCGCGACGCCGATTTCCGTCATTTTTTTCTCGATGCTTGCCTGAATGTGCTCCAGAATTTCCGAGTTGTCGCCGCACATCGTGGTAATGGCATGGGAGAGAATACGGGCGCGCGTGGGATAAATCTGGGCAAAGGAAGCGTCCTGCAAATCCCGGAACATCTTGTTCAAGCCCAGACGATTGGCAATGGGAGCGTAGATTTCCAGCGTTTCGCGGGCAATCCGGCGGCGCTTGTCCGGGCGGACGACGGAGATGGTGGCAAGATTGTGGTGCCGGTCGGCAAGTTTGATGAGTACGACCCGAATATCCCGCGCCATCGCAAAGAGCATCTTGCGGAAATTTTCCGCCTGCGCCTCGCGGTAGGAAGGGAATTCGATTTTATCGAGCTTGGAGAGACCATCCACCAGTTCCGCAATGTTCGGGTTGAACTGGCGCGCCAGTTCCTTTTTCGTGATGCCGGTATCTTCCAGCACGTCGTGTAAGAGCGCGACACAAATAGCCTCGGCATCCATCTGCCAGTCCGCAATGGTGCCCGCAACCGCCAGCGGATGCGTGATGTAGGCATCGCCAGTAAGGCGGGTCTGGTTGGCGTGCGCCTTGTCGGCAAAGCGCACGGCTTCCTTGACGCGCTCGACATCATCATAATCCAGATATTTCAGGCGTTGCAGAAGGCGCTGATAATTCGGGTTATCGGGCGAAATGGCGCGAAATTCCGGGGGAGGCGCTGCGTTACCTGCCTCTGCGGGCGCGGCAGGCGCGACATCCGGCGCGTCTTCATCCCCGGTTACTGAGGCGGCCTCTACCTTCGGGGCGGGCGTATCAGTATCCGCGCCCTCTGGCGGAAGCGCAGAGGAGAGAGAGGCCAAACCCGCCGCCTCGGAAGGTCGGTCGGCTTCGACGGTTCTGGAAAGGGCGGAAGAACGCATTTTTATGGCCGCGAACAAGCAGAGTACGGGGTCAGCAGATCAACGCCAACGACGGTCGCCGAGAGCGACATCACCAGCGCCAGCAACAGCGCGATGACCGCATAGATGAACGAACACAACACCCATCCCAGCACGAAGGCGGCAAGTAGAGCCGCAGGGAGCGCGGCGCGATTTTCAGCGGGGGGGGGAAAAATCAGACTGGGCGTCATGTTCTTTGAGATCATCATCGGTTATCTGCGGCATCAAGCCGTTACGCCCTGTCTGGCATATGCCGCTTATGCCTGCCCGCGATTGAGAATTTCCGCGCCGACCTTGGCGGCGGCAATTTCGCGCAGGGCAATGACCGTGGGCTTATCTTTGCCCTTGGCGATTTCAACCAGCGGCATTGCGCCGCCTGCCAGTTGCCGCGCCCGATGCGCGGCGGAAAGCGACATCTCAAAGCGGTTGGGAATGGTCTTTAAACAATCTTCAACGGTAATACGTGCCATGATGAATTATCCAAATCAGGTTGCGGTTGGGGGCGTAGCCGCATCAAGCGCCGTAAAAAACGCGGGATGCCGCTCTTTTTGCTGCGCGTAGGTTAAACGGGCAGCGCGGACGATGGCGATGAGTTCTTCCAGCGCCGTCTCCAAAACGTCGTTAATGATAACATACTCAAACTCATGGATATGCCGCATTTCCTCATGCGCCGCTTTGAGCCTTCGCTGAATGACTTCCGCGCTATCGGTCTCGCGTCCGATTAGGCGCTTGGCAAGGATTTCCGCTGAGGGCGGCACAACGAAAACGCTGACGGTCTTATTCGGCATGGCCTTACGTATCTGCGCCGCGCCCTGCCAGTCAATTTCCAGAATGGTGTCGCGCCCTTCTGCGGCGGCTTCCAGAATCCAGCGTTTGGATGTCCCATAGTAGTTACCGTGCACCTTTGCCCATTCCAGAAAGGTTCCGGCCTCAAGCTGCGCCTGAAAGGTAGCCTCATCCACAAAATGGTAGTCGCGTCCGTTGGCCTCGCCGGGACGCGGCGCGCGGGTCGTGGTGGAAATGGAAGGGGCAATATCCGGCATCCGGGCAAGCAGTTGGTGAGCCAGAGTGGTCTTGCCCGCGCCTGAAGGCGCGGCAACTATGAAGAGCAGGCCATCCATCATCGAACTCGCTATCAATTGGTTTTGGCGGAATTGGCAAGGCTTTTGTCAATGCGTTCGATTTCCGCATCGCTTTCTACCATCATTCTATTGACGATCTTGCGTACTCCACTGGTTGTCCGGGCAATCTGGATGGCAGCGGCAGCTTCCTTGCTGCTTACAATGCCCAGCAGAAATACGGTACTCGCTTCCGTGACGACCTTTACGTGATGGAGGGAAAACTCGTTGGCATCGATGAAACGGGCCTTTACCTTGGAAGTAATCAGGGAATCGTTGGCGCGGGCGGTGAGGCTGCTGTTGCTCGCGACCACCAGTTCGTTCATCACGCCCAGCACGTTTTCGATCCGCGCCGCTTCGTTGCCGAGCTGCGTCTTGATGGATTCGTTCGGGACTTCGCCGGTCAAGAGGACGCGCCGGTTATAGCTGGTCAGGTTGAAGTGGCTGACATCCTTGACGCTCTGGCTGATGTAGCTGCCGGCCTTGAATTCGATGGCGCTGTCTTCGGTTTGGGTGCCGAGCGAGCGCCGGTCGGTAATCGCAAAGACTCCGGTGGTAGCGCCGACTACGGCTATGCCGAAACAGCCGGACAGGACAGGCAAGGTCATACCGAGCAGGAGAACCCACAAAATCGGTCGGGTAAGGGTATGGAGAAAGAATTTCATAATCAGGTTCCCAGTAACAGGCTATCTATGCCGTCGCACAGACAATGAATCAGGAGAAGGTGGACTTCCTGAATGCGGGCGGTACGCTTTGCGGGGACGCAGAGGTGAATATCCTCATCCCGCAGCATTTTTCCGATTTTACCGCCATCGTGCCCGGTCAGCGCGACGATGGTCATTTCGTTGGCCTGCGCGGCGGCAATGGCCTTGCTGACGTTGGCGGAATTGCCGGAAGTGGAAATGGCAAGCAACACGTCGCCGGAACGCCCCAGGGCGCGTACCTGCCGGGCAAAGACTTCCTCAAAGCCGTAATCGTTGCCGACGGCGGTAAGAATGGAAGAATCGGTCGTAAGCGCAATGGCGGCCAGTTCCTGCCGCTCTTCCTCGAAGCGCCCGACCAGTTCGGCGGCGAAATGTTGCGCGTCGGCGGCGGAACCGCCATTGCCGCAGGCCAGAATGCGCCCGTCGCCCATCAGGGAATGGGTCATTTTTTCGCAGGCCGCCGCAAGCGGAGCCGCCAGAACCATCGCTTCCTGCTTGACGCGGATGCTGTCCGTAAAATGCTGCGAGATACGCTCGGTAAGGTTCATGGAGAAACAAAAGGGAAAAGAAGGCTGAATTCTAACATTCTTGCCGCCCGCAAGACTTGCCTGTCTGCAAGACCTGCCTGCCGCGCATGGGGCAATATCAATATTTTGTTGCGTCTCCCCCCCCACTCGTCATTCCCGCGAAGGCGGGAATCCAGTAAGGGTACAGGGTTTTCGCATGAAAGAGGTGATATGCCCCTGCGCCATGTCGGTTTGAAAATACTGGATTCCGCGACTTCGCGCGGAATGACAACCAGTCTCCGCTCGTCATTCTGCGTGCCGCGAAGCGGCGTCGCAGAATCCACTATGCTGGATTCCCGCCTACGCGGAATGACGGAGTTTTGCGGGCGGCAGGTTGCCGCCCCTACGGACAAATTCAGTGGAATCGCGCACTTAAAAGAGGTGCCGCGCATTGAACAACTTGTAGGGGACGCAACCTGCGTCCCGTTACAGGTCTGGATTCCCGCCTACGCGGGAATGACGGAGTGGGTACTGTTTTCATCATTTTCTGGACGCAACAAAATGTTGACATTGTTCCCGCATGGAAGGTTACAGTTTGATCCACACTTCGAGGCGCAGTCGTTGCCAGGGGTCGGGGTCGTCCGGGTTGAAGCGGATGATGCGCCCGTTCAAGAGTTCGCCGCGATCCAAGGCGGCGGCTACGGCGCGGTTTTCCCGGCGCGGCAGATAGCCCAACATTTCGCCTTGCCATTCCACGCGCACGGCGTTGGCGTCGTAACGGTTGTCCGGTTCTCGATGTAGCGTCAAAGGGTCGCCCGTTTTTATTTTTCCGGCAAGTCGCGCCAGGGCATGAAACTGGCTGCCCGCCAGCGGCGAGGATTGAATGAGCAATTGGATTTGCTCTTCCGCCAGACAACGCCCAACAAACAGCAGGCAGCAGACAAGAAAGATTTTTGCAATGCTTACGCCCGAACCGAAAACGCTTTTCATCATTGCCACTGCGCGACCTTGAATTTCTGAAGCAATGCTTCGTTGGGAATTTCCAGAACCTTGATGCGCGTGCCATCCAACCTAATTCGAGTAAAGTGGTCAAAGTTGGAATCTGTGATGACCAGCCGGTCAATCTCAGCGTTTCTTAGATCAAGGGCATTGAGTTTTGATCCGACGATTTCCAGCGTACCGATCCGGCTTCCGCTAAAGTCGAAAGTAGAATCTATGGCATTTTCAATGCGGACATGATCCGAATGCAGACCATCCGCCACTGTCATCCGAGCCGAGTAGAAACGGAAAATGAGCCGCTTGTTGCGCGGAGTTTGTGCGTTGTTTTTCCCGTCTTTGCTTTTTTCCGGCATCAGATACACATAATTGCCACGGACACGCTCAAACAGGATATGGGGCGCGCCATACGTGACCGAAAAACCATCTTGGTATCCCCGTCCATCGCCCTGAAATTCGCTGTCCCTGGCGGTCAAATCGCCAGTGACAGAAATGTGGTGTAAATTGAATACCTGTCCCTGCACACCTTCAATCAACAGGTTGCCTTTAACCGTTGCATTGGCTTCATCTTTTTTTGTAAGCAGGCTGACATTTCTTGAGAGAAAGACATTGCGCCAGACCATAGAGGGTAGTGGCCTGTCGGTGGGTATGTAGAAACGTTCCCGATTGGTACTATCCCAGCTGAGTTGTCGTTGTATGAAATCGTCGAGCGCCACATTTTCAACCCGTATGGAACCATCCTTGCGGGTAAACCGGGATAAGGACGGAGTTTGTTCCAGTTCCGGGGGAACCAGCGCGTCGAAATTCGGCACAGCCTTGCCGTGCGCTCTTGCAACGGTTTGCAGAAAGCCAGTAGTGGTAGGCGTCCAAGTTTGTCGGTCAAGATGAAACTGTTTTTCCGTATTCGGGCACATTTCGGTGATATTCCACTGCCAGTTCCGGGAAGGCGATTGTTTCTGTATTCCAGGCTTGGTGTTTGCCGCAAACCCGACGTATTCCGCAACGGTTTCTCCCGATTCCCGCTCAACCAGGGCGAGCCTGCCCCGCGCAACCCAGTGGGCGCGGTCTTCCAGGGTGGAAATGTCTTCAATCGAAAGCGCATATCTGGCATGGATCGTGTCGACCGGAAGATCGAAAGGCTCCCACATCGGGGTGGCTTCATAGGCCATCAGAATTTTCGCCTCGGATTTTCTATTACGCAGAGCGTTTATTTGCGAGGAACTTTCAAGTACCCGTTCGCGCAATCCGGCGCGTTCCCAGAAAGCCTTACTGGCACGCTGGATGATTTCCCCTTGGCCGGATTCGACGAAGGTTTTTTGTTCTCCTGCCGTAGAGGATGGCGACGCTACCCATGTTGCCGCCAGCATATTGCCAACATCCCAGGGCACAGCGTAGCCGTACTGGATTTCCCGGAACATACGCGCACTTTCTTCCCGGTTTTCCCCGTAATGGTATTTGCGATATTCCGTGATTTCGGCAGGCATGGATACCTCTGGAACGGTCTCCAACAGTGCCAGAGGCGCAGTCCCCCGGCTGTTCTGGAGCAAAATGCCCTCATCCAGCGCAATGCCGTGCTTGATGAAAAGCCGCTCGTCCTTCGCGCAGACGGTTCGCAGATAGGTAAGCGATTTCAGCGCCAGACCTTCATAAGCCTGCGTGGCATTGGAATTGATTTGTTCTACTCTCTCCTGTTCTTTCCTTTCTCTTTCCCATCTTGGCTTATCAATTATTGCCATCTCAATTTTTAAAAGTGCCACACCAATCCCCAACGGGTCCACGCAGCCGACACCGCCGTGGGGTCCTCCTGCACAAACGGCGCAACCGCTCAGGCTTATGGCAAGCAGCGCCACGACAAGCCACTTCCGGCAGGGCGGGAAAAAATCCGTAAGGTTGCGTTTCATTGTCAGGATGCGCCACACAGTAGCGCGTTGCGGGCGGGTTGTACCGTAAAGGATGGCTTACGGACATGACCGACCTGCCACAGATCGTAACTGGCCTGCCATTGCAGGAACATTTCGGCGGTAGGCCCGCCGCCTTCCGGCGTTTTCAGCCACGCTTCCAGACGCATTGCCATTTCCGGGCTGATCCCGGCATGTCCGTTGATGATTCGGGAGAGCGTAACCCGGCTTATGCCAAGCTGTTGCGCGGCTTCTGATACGGAAAGCCCAAGCGCGGGCAACACATCGTCGCGCAAAAGCTCGCCGGGATGCGGAGGATCAAACATTTGGCTCATGGCAATCTCCTTCAATGGTAATCCTGATAATCAACAAGAATCGCGTCTCCTTCTTCAAAGGCAAAGGTCAGTCGCCAGTTGGCGTTGACGGTTACTGCCCAATGTTCGTTCAGGTCGCATGACAGGCTATGCAGCTTCCAGCCCGGTACATCCATTGCGATAGGCGAAGAGGCCAGATTCAAAGCCATCAGTTGCTTTTGGAGCCGCTTCGCGTGGTCGGGTCGAATACCGGCCTTACTGCCCGTCTCGAAAAAAGCCTGAACGCCTTTGTGAAGGAAAGATTTAATCATGACCAGATTGTAGCGCGTACCTTTATACTTTACGAGCAAAATTTGATCGTCAAAACCCGCGCAAGATCAAGCGAAACCGCGCTAAATATCCGCGCGAAAGGCATGGCGAATCCACTCGATGCCTGCTGGTTCCAGACTTTTCAAGAGAATGCAGTCGAAGCGGCAGGTGGACTTTTTGTTTTTTTGT
>JAISSL010000007.1 GCA_031273145.1 Zoogloeaceae bacterium
ATCTCTTGGAAAAACCGCAGGATGCCAAGGTTATCTGTGGCAAGATTGTGGATGCGGCGCGCGCCCGGGACGCGGCGCGGCGCGCGCGGGAGATGACGCGCCGGAAAGGCGTTCTGGATGGCATTGGGATGCCCGGTAAACTTGCCGATTGTCAGGAAAAAAATCCCGCCCTGTGCGAGCTTTATCTGGTTGAGGGCGATTCTGCCGGCGGCTCTGCCAAGCAAGGCCGCGACCGTAAATTCCAGGCGATTCTGCCGTTGAAGGGTAAGATTCTGAATGTGGAAAAAGCGCGGTTCGACAAGATGCTTGCTTCTCAGGAAGTCGTCACTCTCATCACCGCTCTGGGGACTGGTATTGGCAAGGATGAATACAAGCCGGAAAAATTGCGTTATCACCGGATTATCATCATGACCGATGCCGACGTGGACGGCGCGCATATCCGAACCCTGCTGCTCACCTTCTTTTACCGGCAGATGCCGGAACTGGTTGAAGGCGGTCACATCTACATTGCCCAGCCGCCGCTTTACCGGGTCAAACATGGCAAGAGCGAGCGGTATCTGAAGGACGATCACGAATATAACCAGTTCCTGCTCAACATTGCGATGGCGGAAGCGGTTCTGGTTCCCAAGGCAGGCGCGGAACCCATCAACGGCGAGGCGCTGGAATCGCTTGCCCGTTCCTGGTTGTTGACCCAGGCCATCATTGAGCGACTTTCCCATTACATCAACCCGGACGTGCTTCATGCCATTGTCGCGCACCATATCGCGCTTGACCTCGCAAGCGAAGAAGCCGCGCAAAAAAGCGCGGAACGGGTTGCCCGCTTCATTCGCGCAGACATCCACATTTCTGCCGTTTATGATGAAAAGCGGGAGATTTGGCAGCTTCGCACCGAGCGTTTGCGGCATGGCAATGTGCGAATCGGCCTGATTGACGAAGAATTCTTGTGTTCCGGCGACTATGCCCAGTTGTTGAAAACGGCTGAACTGCTCTCCGGTCTTTTTGGCGAAGGGGCTTATATTGCGCGCGGGGAGAAGAAGCGTCCGGTCACCGGCTTTGCCGAAGCCATGAACTGGCTTCTGAACGAAGTTGAGCGGGGCATTACCAAGCAGCGTTACAAGGGCTTGGGCGAGATGAATCCCGAACAGCTTTGGGAGACCACGATGGACCCGCAGGTGCGCCGCCTGTTAAAAGTCAACATTGAAGATGCCATTGGCGCGGATGCCATTTTTACGACCCTGATGGGGGAACTGGTCGAACCCCGGCGGGAATTCATCGAGTCGAACGCAGTTTATGCGATGAACATTGACATTTAATTTCTGGTGAAGCAAAATGGCGTCCCCAAAAATCACAACAGTCCAAGATCATATTTTCTGGTCTTATGCAAATCTTGCAATGGCGCATACAGCCGTAAGCAACCAACAGGAAAAATATGGAAGGCTGAATTACATGATCCGGGCAAGGCTTTTTAAGGGGCTTAAAAATGGGACAATGAACATAAAATCAATTTTCGATGACGAAAAAATAAAAATCCAGACGGGGCAGGTCTGCAATTATTGTGGCGCGGGTATGGATCTAGCATTAGAGCACATCTTCCCACAAAAACGCGGAGGGAAGGATGACGCGGAGAATTTAATCCTTTCGTGTCGAAGCTGCAACAGCAAAAAGGGTACAAAAGACTTGATGGAATGGATGAACCAGCGGGGAAAATTTTTACCGCTAATGGTCATCCGCCGCTACATGAAGCTGGTTTACAGTTATTGTGTCGAGCATGATTTACTCGAAAAACCACTGGATGAAGTGGCGAAAATGGCGCTTCCTTTTAAGATCGAGTTTATGCCCGCGCATTTTCCAAAGCCTAATGAGATGATGCTAAACGCGGAAGAGCTTGTTCCAGTTGATTCAAACGATAATAAGTGAAATTGTTTCACTGTGAAAGGCGTTTCTTGCCCATTAGTCACGTTTAAAAGTTACAAATCTTATTCAAGAAGATTCTATTTTTTCCGATAATATATGCAGAATTAATTACGAAACCGATATCAACAACAGTTTGCAACGGATTTTGAAGGCATTCTAAAAGCCGACTTCGTAGCAAATTTGATAAAAATTTTGCGCCATGCGCGGCATCTGTGGAAAAGCTGTGAACCGGGGCTGAATTATTTCTGAACAAGTGGGGGAAATGGAATAGGCATAATTTTGTCCAGAGTTCATCCCCAACCTGCCTGCCTGTTTTCCACTGCCCTTTTTCAATGCTAACGCTTTGATTTATAAGGAGATTTTGATTCTATCCCCAGACTTGCCCATCCCCTTTTTCTTGTCTTTATTTTTTATATATCTTAAATACTTAAAAACAGATTGGAATTCGCCAACCCGGCATCAAGCTGCCTTGGCAAGTTGGATAGTTGCGTGCAGGCCACAAGAAGCCGCCATGTTGACCAAGGCATCCAGACTGAAACGCTCAATTTTTCCGCGCATGAGATCGGAAACCCTGGGTTGAGTAACGCCAAAGGCTTCTGCGGCCTCTGCCTGAGTCAGTTTGCGGGATTGGATGATCTTTATCAGGTCACACATCAAATCTGCGCGAAGGCGCATGTTTTCCGCCTCTGCGGGCGTGTCGCAGATTGCGTCCCATACGGAAGGGAAAGTTTGAATTTTCATGATTGCAACTCCTGTAATAACGCCTTGTAGCGGGCGCTTGCCAAACGAATGTCTTTCAAAGAGGTCTTTTCTGTTTTCTTCTGAAAACAGTGTAATACATAGATTGCGTTTACGAGCTTCGTCACGTAGATGACCAGAAATGTGCCACTCGTATCGCCGACACGCAGTTCAAAAACGCCTGCGCCTATGGATGGCATTGGCTTCCAGTCATCCTGGTTCAACCCGCATTGCACCTTGTGAAGTTGCCAGCCCGCTTCGTTCTGAACGGTAGCAGGGAAACTGCGTAGGTCATCAAGGGATGTAGCGCAGAAACGAGCAGGCTTGTGCGGTTCTTTCATGGGGTAATTATATACAAACGGATATAAACAAGCAATAGAGTGAGGAAGTAGTCATGTGGTGGGCATCAAACTTCCGGCAACGGCTCGAACAAGGCTTCCAGGTCGGAGTGATCGAATTTTACGGGCTTATCTACCTGTTCGGAGAGGATTCCTGCAACGAGGTCGGCCTTCTGTTCCTGAAGAGCAATGATTTTTTCTTCGATGCTGTCAGCCACAATCAGCTTATAGACAAAGACCGGCTTGTCCTGCCCGATTCGATGGGCGCGGTCGGTGGCCTGATTTTCCACCGCCGGGTTCCACCAGGGGTCGTAGTGAATCACGGTGTCTGCGGTGGTCAAGTTGAGACCGACGCCACCCGCTTTCAGGCTAATCAGGAAGATGGGAACTTTTCCATCCTGAAAGGCGTTGACGGGCGTTTCCCGCTCTTTGCTCGCGCCGGTCAGGATTACGTAAGGAAGGCCGACATGCTCCAGTTCCTCCCGGATTAAATCCAGCATTGTGGTAAATTGGGAAAAGAGCAGGATGCGGCGTCCTTCCTCAACCATTTCCGGCAGCATGTCCATCAACAGGTTGAGCTTGGCTGTTTCCCGTATTTTCTTGGCGGCAATGGACTTGACCAGACGCGGGTCGCAACAGACCTGACGCAATTTGAGCAGCGCATCCAGAATGACGATCTGGCTTCGGGTAAAGCCGTGCAGGGCGATTTCCGCGCGTACCCGCTTATCCATCGCGGCGCGGACGGTTTCATACAAATCGCGCTGCCCGCCGGAAAGCCCCACCCTGCGGATGATAATAGTTTTCTCCGGCAATTCCCTTGCTACTTCGTCCTTTTTCCGGCGCAGAATAAAGGGGTGGATGCGGCGGGCAAGCAAATCCCGGCGCAGCAAATCGCCCCGTTTTTCAATGGGGTTGCGCCACAGGCGGGTAAAACTCTTGTGATCGCCCAAAAATCCGGGCAGGAGAAAATCGAACTGGGTCCAGATTTCGCCCAAGTGATTTTCCAGTGGCGTTCCGGTAAGGCATAAACGATGCCGCGCTCTCAACTGGCGCACGATGGCGGCGCTCTTGCTGCGGGCATTCTTTATCATCTGCGCTTCGTCCAGCACGAGAAGATGATATTCGTATCGGGTGAGTTCGGCGCTGTCGCGCCAGAGGAGCGGATAGGTGGTCAGGACGACATCGTATTTGGGGATGTTGGAAAATAGAACCTCCCGTTCCTGCCCGTGCAGACTCAACACTTTCAAATCCGGCGCAAAGCGCGCCGCCTCGTTCTTCCAGTTGAAGATGAGCGAAGTCGGAAGGATGATTAAGGTAGGCAGGGTCATCCGTCCGCTTTCCTTCTCCAGAAGAAGATGAGCGAGCGTTTGCGCCGTTTTCCCTAAACCCATGTCGTCGGCCAGAATGCCGGAAAGGTTGTGTTCGCGCAAGTATTGCAGCCAGGCCAGACCGCGCCGTTGATAGTCGCGCAAGGCAAGTTTTATCCCGCGTGGCGGCGCGACTTCTCCTACGCCGTGAGAATTTTTCAGGCGTTCGGCAAGGGCAAGAATGGCATCGTTGCCGCGAAACTGCCAGCGCTGCGTATCCCTGAACGGGTCAAGGCGAAGGGCATCGAAGCGGGAGAGGCGCAAGGTGGTCTCCCCTTCCTTGTAGCCATCAAACAGGTCGATAATCAGTCGCGCTAACGGTTTGATTCGTTCCGCCGGGACTTTGATCCGGTGTTCGTTTTCGGTCAGTAGATAGACGGTTTCAGTATCGGGAATGTCCGCAAGTTGCAGGGCATCCAGCCAGCGCGGTTCGCGCCGGAACAGGTTGGAGAGCAACGGCGCAAGCGATAAGCGTTCGCCGGCGACAAACACGCCCATATTGAGGCCAAGCCAGTTATCCTTTTCCTCGCGCAGTTCAACTTCCCACTGCTCGACTTCAAAATGGAAATGGCGAAAATCCGGGGTATGCCAGATTTGCCAGCCCGCCTCTTGCAAGGTTTTGATGCCTTGTGTCATGAAAGCGTCCCAATCCGCCTCATCTGCGAGGCCGTACATTTTTCGCGGGCGGCGGCCTAAAACATGCAGAAGATGAGCGGGGACAGACTCCAAGCCGGCATGAAGAAGGGCGGCAAGCAGTTTTTCTTCTTCCTTTACGCAGCGTTTGATTCGTACTGGCGTACCGTCGGGTAGAAGGGCGGATTCCCGGTCATCGTCACTGGCGAGCGCGGCTTCGCCATAGCAGAAGAAGGGAACCGCATAATCGAACAGGGAGTCAGAAGCCGCATCGTAGTTGCGCCAGGGAGACATACTCTTGATCTCCAATGAAGCCAGATGAAGCAGGCCGCGCGGCAGGGCTTCGATGATCGGCCCGGATTCGGCGGATGAATCCGGCGGATGCGAAAAGGTCTCTTCCGGGTGGGAAGCAGCGGGGAACAACAGGAAAGGAGAAACCGGCAGGGCTTCGGTCTGCAAGGCCGCCCATGCTTCCGGCACCAGAGAGAGCAGGAGCGGCCCAAGCCAGCCTTCCTGCCAATCCAGATACCAGGGCGGCCAGGTTTTAAAAATGGCGGTTGCGGGCGGGCTTGCTTCGATACGCGGGATACGCCGTGGCCCCAATTCCTGCCAGATGAGGTTTCCCGACCGGGGCAGTCCTTCGTTCAGGATGACGGGCGGAGTTCCGGTAAAGAGCCTGCCGGTTGCCAGCATTCCCCGCAACAGGGCTTCGGATTCAACGCGCTGGTTTACGGAAGAACCCGGAGTTAACAGGGGGTCGAGCAAAAAGACGTTCTGGCCTTTGCCGTGCAGGCGGGGAAGGAGTAACAACTGGCGCAGGATGAAGATATCTTCTTCCTCTATGAAGCGGGGCGGATAGGTCACGATTCGTTCGGTAGC
>JAISSL010000093.1 GCA_031273145.1 Zoogloeaceae bacterium
GGCATCATCCAGTTCCGCAAGCAGTCTGGCCTTATCCGCGCCCAGCGTGCCGCGCAGGGAAAGCCAGTTGGAAGCGTGGTCGCTCCTGAAAATGGTGCGGGAGAGTTCCAGAGATTCCATGAAGTGCCGCATCTCCACCAGCAATTCCGGGATGTCCGGCATTTCCCATTCAGGAAAGGCAGCTCTCAAACGCGCTTCGCCCTTGGGAAAGCTGACCGTCAGAACCGCCAGATATTCCGGCTGCGTCGCATTCGCTAATTTGGCGGATTGGTAAGCATGTTCCCTGCTGAAACTCCGCCCGCCCAGGCCATTCAGAATCATGACCGAACGCCGGATATGCGCCGCGCCCAGTTTTTCCAGCGCCTCGACGGTACTCTGGAAAGTCTCGCCCTTGTTGATCTTGGCGAGTACCGTATCGTCGCCCGATTCAGCGCCGAGATAGATGAGGGATAGCCCCGCTTCCGCCAGTTCCCGCACTTCCTCAACCGTTTTCTTCTTCAGGTTGCGCGGCAGGCAATAGCTGGAAATCCGCTGGACGTAAGGCAGATGGGTACGAATGGCAGCAAGCGCGGCGAGTAGACGCCGGGTAGGCAGCGCCAGCGCGTCGCCATCGGCCAGAAAGACCCGACGAATGGCAAGACTTTCCGGCATGTCTGAGAGTTGGCGCAGACTATCCTCGACTTCCTTTTCATCCCGCGCCCGAAAGCGTTTTTGCGGGTCGGTATACATCTCGCAGAAGGCGCAACGATTCCAGGAACAGCCATCGGTCAAGGGCAGAATCAGGGAATGCGCCTCGCTCGGCGGACGATAAACCGGCGGAACATAACGAATGGGCAGGGCGGCAAACATGAAAGTCTTTTTAAGTAGAAAAAACAGACCACCATGATGACAGTTTTATTCTGCGGGTGACAAGGTTTTTGAAAAACATTGCCATCCGCAAGACCCCAGGCGCAGCCTGCCCGCAGAACCTTACGGGTTGATGTCGCGTCGGTCGAGTATGGCGAGCGCCTGGGTGCGGCTGGAAACGCCCATGCGCTTGAAAATCGTGGATAAGTGTATCTTGACCGTGCCTTCAACCAGTCCCAAGCGTCTGGCAATCTCACGATTGGAAAAACCCTGCACCATCAGGGAAAGCACCTCGCCCTGTCGCACGGTCAATCCGTATTCCTTCAGACTGACCCTGCCTTCCAGCGGAAAGGCCGGTACGGCGTCGTTTTCCAGCAGTTCCTGCGCCTCATCGGGGCGCACCACCTCTCCCGCCAGCACCTGTTTCAAGGCAGATACCAGCTTGTCGCCGGAATAGGATTTGGGAATGAACCCGGCTGCGCCCTCGGCAAACACCCGCTTCACCGTTTCAGGATAGGAAAAGGCCGAAAGAATGACCACAGGAATATGCGGGCAGATTTGCTTGAACTGCTTGAGGCACGCCATACCGTCCATCCCCGGCAAGGCAAGGTCAAGCAGGATCAGGTCAAAATCGGCGCTCTGTTCCAGCTTCTCCAGCGCCTGCGTGCCGCTGGCAGCCTGCTCGATGTGCAGCCCCTCCAGGGTACTCAGCACATGCACCAAGGCTTCCCGCACCAGAGCGTGATCTTCGACGATTAATAATTTAGACATGGTATCCGAATTGTAACATTTTTTGCCGTGGGCATGGCAAGTCAAATTTCAGGGCATTTGTATACATGGATACACCTAACCGGCGGTCAACTTCTGCCGCAGCAGTTCGGTGATCTGTTGCGGGTTCGCCTTGCCCTTTGCCGCCTTCATCACCTGCCCCACCAGCGCGTTGAAGGCTTTTTCCTTGCCCGCCCGGTATTCCGCTACGCTGGCAGGATTGGCCGCCAACGCTTCATCCACCAGTTTTTCAATCGCGCCGGCATCCGTAATCTGTCGCAAGCCCTGCGCCTCAATCATCTCATCCGCGCTCGTTGCTTCCCCCAGCCACAACGCCTCGAACACCTTTTTGCCAATGGCGTTGGAGAGGGTGCCGTCGGCAATCCGCAGCACCAGGCCGCCCAACTGCGCGGCGCTAACCGTCGCATCCAGAATCTCCCGATTTTCCCGGTTCAGCCGCGCGGCAAGGTCGACCATGACCCAATTGGCGCACAGCTTGGCGTGGGCAGAGCCTGCCACGCGAACGGTTGCCTCGAAGTAATCCGCCATTTCCAGGGTCGCGGTCAGCGTCGCGGCATCGTAGGCCGAAAGCCCATAATCGCGTATAAAACGCTGGCGTTTGGCAGAGGGCAATTCCGGCAGCTTGTCACGCTCGCGCTCGATCCAATCCGCAGAGACTACAAGCGGCAACAAATCGGGATCGGGAAAATAGCGGTAGTCGTGCGCGTCCTCTTTCGAGCGCATGGCGCGCGTCTCGCCCGTCGCCGGGTCAAACAGGACGGTGGCCTGCTCAATTTTGCCGCCGTCGGTAAGCGTCTCAATCTGCCAGCGGGCTTCGTACTCAATTGCTTCTTTCAGAAAACGAAAGGAATTCAGGTTCTTGATTTCCCGGCGCGTTCCAAGCGGCGTACCGGGCTGATGCACGGACACGTTGGCATCACAGCGAAAGGAACCTTCCTGCATGTTGCCATCGCAGATTCCAATCCAGCGCACCAGCGCGTGTAGCGCCTTGGCATAGGCCACCGCTTCTTCGGCAGAGCGCATGTCCGGCTCGGAAACGATTTCCAGCAATGGCGTTCCCGCGCGATTGAGATCAATGCCGGTCTTGCCATGAAAATCTTCATGCAGCGATTTACCCGCGTCCTCTTCCAGATGGGCGCGGGTTAGGCAAACCCGCTTTTCAACGCTTTTTTCGCCCTGTCCAATCAGGATGTCGAGATGGCCGCCCTGCACGATGGGCAGTTCAAACTGGCTAATCTGGTAGCCTTTGGGGAGATCGGGATAAAAGTAATTTTTTCGCGCAAACACGGATTTTTCCGCCACCTTCGCGCCAATCGCCAGACCAAAGCGAATCGCGCATTCCACCGCGCCTTTATTCAAGACAGGCAGCACGCCGGGCAAGGCCAAATCCACCGGGGATGCCTGTGTATTCGCCGCCGCGCCAAAGGCCGTGGACGCGCCAGAAAAAATCTTGGACTTTGTGGCCAGTTGTACGTGCGTCTCAAGACCGATGACGATTTCCCATGAATTCATCGCCAAAATCCTCTTAAAGTTTTCGACCGCAAGCCGTCTTTACCGGCTGTCCGCCTGAGCGTGCGGGTAAGTGCAAGGCCAGCATCATTCGTCATCCTCGACTCCGATTATTTCAAAGAGGTTAATTGGGAAGTCGGTAAGAGCAAACGGGTCATAGAGTTCCGCACAGGGAATATCCATGCGCTCCTTTCCTTCTACTGTGACACGAAGACCTCCACCCCATGCTGATGAGAGTATCTCGTAAGTAGCCTTGGCATTCTGGAACTTCAGTTTAGAAACCGGACGGGCGCCTATAACTGATAGCCTGAAAATCCCGCGAGGATGCTTTGGGGTCTCTGGAAACTGAAAGACCCGTTTGTCCCCTGCATTGGCTCTGTACTGCATGTATCCCTCTGAGGCGCTCAAATTCTTCGAGGCGCAAAGCTCAAACCGCTTTGTCTTGGTCTCGCACCAGAAAGCCGAATATTCCTCGTCCGTGCACAAGGATGGCTGCTCTGCCCAGCTTGACCCGGCAAAGGCAAGGCAGAGCAGGATTAAACAGATGCGATGTGGCATGGGTTGTTCCTTGTCGGTTACTGGTTTTCCAGCGCTAGGGCGCGTTGCACTGCCGGTCTTGCTGCCATCCGCGCCCTAAACGCCAAAAGATTCGTGAGGCCAGCGAGGTCGACCTGCGCGAATTCCGTCCAGGAAAGGACGGTGAAAAGATACCCGTCCGCTACGGTAAATCCCGGACCGGACTGGTGATGATGGCCCAAGAGATTCCCGGTCGTATCGCGCTCTTCAATAAGAAGCTGCGTATCGAACTGGTAATCCCGCCCCTGCAATTCCTGATCGAGCCAACTGAAACGATGGCGCAGATGCCCGCGCGCGGAAGTCTTGACCGCATCCGGCACATCCATGAACAGGGGCGTAAAACCCATATGCAGCTCGCTGCCGATAAAACAGAGGCGTTCCAACACCTTGCTGTGTCCGAAACTATCCTGCGGCGCAAGCTGTTTTTCCGGTACCAGGTCGGCAATGTACAGGACAATCGCCGGATTCTCGAAGAGCCGTCTGCCATCGTCCAGTTCCAGAACCGGCACGTAGCTCAAAGGATTGACCGCGCGAAAATCCGAACCATCCGGCAGGCGCTGCCCTTCTGGATCGCCCATTTTCTGATTGGTCACCCGTACCGCTTCATAGGGAATGCCCGCTTCTTCCAGCGCAATGCGCGGCGAGAGCGAACAGGTGCCGCTTTGGTAGTAGAGTTTCATGGTCTTTCTCCGTGTGAATCGTCAAAATCCTTGCGGACGGCGGCTGTGCCAGTCCGTCGCCTGTTGATACTGGTGCGCGACGCTCAACAGCCGCGCTTCGTCAAAATAGTTGCCGATCAGTTGCAGGCCAATGGGCAACCCGCGTTCATCAAAGCCGCAGGGAATGGAGAGTCCCGGCAAACCTGCCAGATTGACCGCAATGGTGTAAATATCGGAAAGATACATCGCCACCGGATCGGCGGATTTTTCGCCCAGCTTGAACGCCGTGGTCGGGGAAGTCGGCCCCAGAATCACGTCGCACTGCCCGAAAGCCGCCCGAAAATCGTCGGCAATCAGGCGGCGCACCCGCTGCGCCTGCAAATAATAGGCATCGTAATAGCCGTGCGAAAGAACGTAAGTCCCGATCAGGATGCGGCGTTTGACCTCCGCGCCAAACCCTTGCGCCCGGCTTTTTCGGTACATGTCGTTCAAGTCGTCGTATTCGGCGGCGCGGTAGCCGTAGCGCACGCCATCGAAGCGGGAAAGATTGGAACTCGCCTCTGCCGGCGCAATCACATAATAGGCGGGCACGGAAAGATGGGAATTGGGCAAGGCCACTTCCACCACGTTCGCGCCCAGACGTTTGTACGCTTCAACGGCAGCGAGTACCGCCGCCATGACTTCGCTGTTCGCGCCCGCGCCGAAAAATTCTTTCGGCAAGCCGATTTTCAGGCCGCGCAAGGGTTCTTCCAGTCTGCTACGGTAATCTTCCTGCGGACGCTGCAAACTGGTGGAATCCCGCGCGTCAAACCCGGCCATCGCGGAAAGAACATAAGCGCAATCTTCCGCAGAGTGGGCAAGCACCCCGCCCTGATCGAGCGACGAGGCAAAGGCAATCATCCCGTAACGGGAAACGACGCCGTAGGTAGGCTTGATGCCGGAAAGCCCGCAAAACGCGGCTGGTTGCCTAATTGACCCGCCGGTATCGGTGCCGGTGGCGACCGGCGCTAAATACGCCGCTACCGCCGCCGCCGAACCGCCGGAAGAGCCGCCCGGTACGCAGGTCGTATCCCACGGATTTTTCACCGCGCCAAAAAATGAAGTCTCGTTGGAAGACCCCATCGCAAATTCATCCATATTCGCCTTGCCGAGCGACACCATGCCCGCTTCCTGTTCCAGCTTCGTCACCACGGCGGCATCGTAGGGGGAGATGAAGTTCGCCAGCATCTTTGAGCCACAGGTCGTTTTCCAGCCCTCAGCGCAGAAAATATCCTTCTGCGCCAGGGGAATGCCGGTGAGCAAGCCGGCAGTTCCGTCGGCCAGACGGGCATCGGCAGTTTTTGCCGCCGCATACGTTTTTTCCTCATCTACGGTGATGAAGGCGTTCAGTTCAGGATTCACGCGAGCCATGCGGTCGAGAAAAAGGCGCGCCAGCTCGACGCTGGAAATCTGCTTTTCCTTCAATGCGCGGCTCAAGGTCTTGAGGTTGGAATAAATCATGGCGGCGGCTATTCGATGACTTTGGGGACGAGATACAGCCCATTTTCCGCTTCCGGCGCTACTGTCTGAAACCGGGCGCGCGCGGTTCCGTCCTCGTCGTGATGGGTAACTTCATCTTCGCGCAGACGTTGCGAGACATCCTGCGCGTGCGCCATCGGCTCGACACCCGTGGTGTCGACTGCCTGCAACGCCTCAATCAGCGAGAAAATGCCGTTCAACTGCTGGCGCGCAGTAAGAAGCTCGGCAGGCGCAATCTCAAGGCGCGCCAACTGGGCAATCCGTTCAACTTCCGAAGGTGTGAGCGACATAAAAACGGCCTCAATCTCAAAAAAACCAATTTAGCATAAAAAATTCAGTCGACAACAGGAAAACACGCTATGGATTTATTATTATAAGGTATCATAATTGCTTCATCTTTTCACTTTCGTGTTTTAGCACACAGGAATCCAGCATGTCCGGTTTTTTCAGCAGCTACTTCTCCAATGACCTTGCCATTGATTTGGGCACCGCCAACACCTTGATCTATGCGCGCAAGCGCGGCATCGTCCTTGACGAGCCTTCCGTGGTCGCCATCCGCACCGACAGCGGCCCCGCTTCCAAGCAATACATTCAGGCCGTAGGGCGTGAAGCCAAGGAAATGCTCGGCAAGGCGCCCGGCACGATCAAGGTCGTCCGCCCCATGAAAGACGGCGTAATCGCCGACTTCACCTTCACTGAACACATGCTGAAGCAGTTTATCCGAAGGGTGCGCGAATCCCGCCTGATTCCGCCTTCGCCGCGCATCATCATCTGCGTGCCCTCCGGCTCGACCCAGGTTGAGCGACGCGCCATTCGGGAGTCGGCGCTCAATGCGGGCGCAAAACAGGTCTATCTGATTCAGGAACCGATGGCCGCCGCCATCGGCGCGGGCTTGCCGGTTGCCGACGCGACCGGCTCCATGGTCATTGACATCGGCGGCGGGACGACCGAAGTCGGCGTCATTTCACTGGGCGGCCTGGTCTATTCCGGTTCGGTTCGGGTAGGCGGCGACAAGCTCGATGAAGCCATCATCAACTACATCAGCCGCAACTACGGGATGCAGATTGGGGAAAACACCGCCGAGAATACCAAAAAAACCATTGGTTCCGCCTTCCCCGGCACCGAAGTGCGGGAGATGGAAATCTCCGGCATCAACAAGGCGGAAGGCATCCCGCGCAAATTCACCATCTCGTCCAATGAGATTCTGGAAGCGTTGGCCGATCCGCTGAATCAGATCGTTTCCGCCGTCAAATCGGCGCTGGAAAAGACTCCGCCCGAACTGGGGGCGGACATTGCCGAAAAGGGGATGGTATTGACCGGCGGCGGCGCGCTCCTGCGCGATCTGGATCGGCTGCTGGTGGAAGAGACCGGCTTGCCGGTGATTATTGCCGATGACCCGCTCACCTGCGTGGCGCGCGGCTGTGGCATAGCCTTGGAGAAGATGGACAAGCTGGATTCCATCTTCGCTTCCGAATAGCTATCGCGTAACCATAGCGGCGCATCGTGGTCGAAGGCAACACGCCTCCCCCTCTTTTTCAACGCGGACCAGCGCCGCTGGTCATCCTCAGTTTTTACGTCATGCTGTCTGCCGCGCTGTTCGTGCTGGACATGCGCTTTCATGCCCTGGAGTTCATGCGCCAGTGCGTTTCCGTGGTGGTCGACCCGATTCAGCAGGCGGCGCAGGTTCCGCTTAGGCTTGCCCAGGAAGGCCATGCCTATTTTCGCGCCCTGGAAACGGCGGACGATGAAGTCCAGAGCCTGAAGAGAACCCTGCTCAACATTGCGCCGGATTACAACCGCCTGCAACAACTGAAGACGGAAAACGACGAATTGCGCGCGCTGCTGGAACTGAAGCAGCGCGAGACCATCAGCGGACAGCTTGCGTATGTGCGGCGCTTTGCCCGTGATCCGTTCGTGCGCCGGGTTTATCTGGACAAAGGGCGACAGGATGGGGTCTATGCCGGACAGCCCGTCATTGACAATCAGGGGGTCATCGGCCAGATTACCCGTTCCTTTCCCTTTTCATCCGAGCTTACCCTGCTGACCGACAAGAATCTGGCGGTTCCGGTGCAGATTCAGCGTACCGGCCAGCGTTCCATCGTTTTCGGCCTGGGCAACGGGCAGATGGAACTCCGCTATATGCCGGCCAATGCCGACATTGTGGCGGGCGATCTTCTCTACACCTCCGGCCTGGACGACATCTATCCCGTCGGGTTGCAGGTCGGCAGGGTCGTGGAAGTCATGCGGGACAGCGCCAACGCCTTTGCCTATATCGTCGCCGAGCCGCTTGCTGGGGCGGAGACCCAGGGTCTCGTCATGATTCTGGATACCCCGAAATATGAACGTCCCTTCCCGGCAGACGTGGAAGAAATGCTGCCTGCGGATGACCGGAAGAAAGCGCTACCACGCGCTGCCCCCGGCGAGACGGAACCCGATTGACGATGAGGCACCCATCATGCGAACCTTGAGCAGCGATTCCCAACGCATTCTGCGCCCCGCGCATCCCGGCTTTATTGCCCTTAGCCTGTTCATGGCGCTGATTCTCAACATGATACCGCCCAAGCAATGGCTGTTCATGCCCGATTGGGTTCTGCTGGCGCTCTGTTTCTGGAGCGTGCGGGAAACGCTGACGATGCGGATGGGACATGCCTTTATCCTGGGGATTCTCATGGACGTGGCGGATGGCGCCGTGCTGGGGCAACACGCTCTGGCGTATGTGCTGGCCAGTTACGTTGCCAGCGGCATTTCCAGCCGGATTCTCTGGCTGCCGCTCTTGCAGCAGATGTGGCTCATGCTGCCGCTCTTTCTGGTGGCGACCGCCTTGCAGATTTTCATCCGCCTGATGGCGGGCGAGACCTTCCCCGGCTGGGCGCAATTCAATGCCCCGCTCGTTACGGCGCTGCTCTGGCCGCCTGCCAACATCCTGTTGCTTCTGCCGCAGTTCCAGCCGGATGAACGCGACGAAAACCGCCCCATCAACTGAGCGATGAACAACTTTCAGGATACCCAGGACGAAGGCGAAAGATTCCGGCATCGCCTGCTGATGGCGATTTTCGTCATGATTTTCTTTTTCTGCCTTTTGTTCGCCAACCTGTTTCGCCTTCAGGTGCTCCGAACCGATTACTACTCGACGCTGGCGGAAGGCAACCGGATTTCCCTGATTCCGATTCTCCCGAATCGCGGCACGATCATGGATCGCAATGGCGTGGTTCTGGCGCGCAATTATTCGGCGTTTACCCTGGAGATTACCCCCTCCCAGATAGATAACCTGGAACAGACCATTGACCGATTGGCCGAGGTCGTCCACATCGAACACAAGGATCGGCGGCGTTTCAACCGGCTGTTGCAGGAATCCCGGAATTTTGAAACCATTCCTATCCGCACCCAGCTTACCGATGAAGAGGTGGCCCGCTTTTCCGCCCGCCGCTTTCTTTTTCCCGGCGTAGATATCAAGGCGCGCCTGTTTCGCCAGTATCCCGAAGGCACGCTGGCGGCGCACGCCATCGGCTTTATCAGCCGGATCAATGAAGCCGACGAAAAATGGATCAAGCAGGTCGACAAGGAATCCAACTACAAGGGAACCGAGCATATCGGCAAGGTCGGGGTGGAACAGCGTTATGAATTTGAACTGCATGGCATCACCGGCTACGAGCAACTGGAAGTCGACGCCTACGGGCAGGCCGTGCAGTTGCTTGCCCGGACTTCGCCCACGCCCGGCAACAATCTGCGCCTCACGCTGGATGCCGGCCTGCAAAAAGTGGCGGAAGATTCTTTCGCGGGCAGAAGAGGCTCGCTGGTCGCCTTAAATCCGCAGAGCGGCGCGATTCTGGCGCTGGTGGCCTCGCCTTCCTTCAATCCCAATCTGTTTGTCGACGGAATTCGCTTCGACGACTGGGATGAACTCAACAACAATCCCAACAAGCCCATGCTGAACCGGGCAATCTACAGCGCCTATCCGCCCGGTTCCACCTTCAAGCCCCTCATGGCGATGGCAGCCCTGACGCAAGGCAAGCGCCGCCCGGAACAGACCATCAACGATCCCGGTTATTTCAACTTCGGCAACAACGTTTTCATGGATGACAAGGTTGGAGGGCATGGCGTGGTCGACATGATGCGCTCCATCGTTGTTTCCTGTAATACCTACTATTACACGCTGGCGGCGGATTTGGGGATTGACGGCATTTCCCGCTTCATGGGTTCCGTCGGCCTGGGCAGCGAGGTGGGCATTGACATTAACGGCGAAAGCAAGGGCATTCTGCCGTCGCAGGAATGGAAAAGAGAGCGTTTCAGAAGGCCGGAACAGCAAAAATGGTACGCCGGCGAGACGATCTCGATTGGCATCGGGCAGGGCTACAACGCCTATACGCCGCTGCAAATGGCACATGCCTATGCCAACATAATCAACTATGGTCGGGTCTATCGCCCGCATCTGGTTGAAGCCATCATCAATCCGAACACCGGCGAGGTACGCAAGATTGAGAGCGAGCCGGTGCGTCAGGTGCCGCTGGACGCCAACCATGTCAATTTCATCAAACGCGCCATGGCGCGGGTCAACAAGGAGGGGACGGCAGCTCGCTCCTTTATAGACGCGCCGTATGAATCCGGCGGCAAGACCGGAACGGCTCAGGTCTATAGTCTGCGCGGGCAAAAATACGATGCCGACCGCGTCCCGGAAGAACTGCGCGACCATGCCTGGTTCATTGCCTTTGCCCCGGTTGAGGAACCGCAGATCGTGGTTGCGGTGCTGGTGGAAAACAGCGGCTTCGGCTCGCAATTCGCCGCGCCAATTGCCCGTCGGGTTTTCGATTATTACCTGCTGGGCAAGCAGTACGACAAGCCCATAGAGGTCGTTAAGGCGGTGGAACAACCCGGAGAAAACGTCAGAGTAACCGCCCCAAGAGGCGCGGAAATTCTGGAAGGAGATACGCCATGACCCCCGCCCTCATCAAATACCGGCTCCTGAAGCTGCGCGCCCATCTGGACATGCCACTGCTGGTTATCGTGTGCATCCTGATGGTAGCCGGCCTGATGACCGTCTATTCCGCCACCTATACCAGCGGCGGAACCCGCCTGAACAATCAGGCCGTCAGCATGATTCTCGCCTTCATGGTGATGGTTGCCGCCGCCCAGGTCTCGCCGCAGAACCTGATGCGCTTTGCCGTGCCGCTTTACCTTTTGAGCCTTGTCCTGTTGATTGGCGTTGCGCTTTTCGGCGTCGTGGTCAATGGTTCCCGGCGCTGGATTTCGTTTGGCTTTACGCGCATCCAGCCTTCGGAAGTCATGAAAATCGCCATGCCGATGATGCTGGCCTGGTATTTCCACAAGAGCGAAGAGGCCATCAACGCAAAAAGTTTCGCCATCGCCACGTTCATTTTGCTCATTCCGATTGCGCTCATCCTGAAACAGCCCGATCTGGGCACATCTCTCCTGATTGGCGCGGCGGGATTTTTCGTCATTTTCTTTGCCGGCTTGCCCTGGAAGGCGATGATTGCCCTGGCCGCTTCGGCAGGCGCGGCTTTTCCCTTTATCTGGGAGAGAATGCACGATTACCAGCGGCGCCGGATCATGACCCTGCTCGACCCTACTTCCGACCCCTTGGGCGCGGGCTATCACATCATTCAATCCACCATTGCGATTGGTTCCGGCGGCACGTTCGGCAAGGGCTGGCTGAACGGGACGCAATCCCACCTCAAATTCATCCCGGAACGACATACGGATTTCATATTCGCGGTGTTCTCCGAAGAGTGGGGACTGGTGGGTTCCGCGTTTTTGATTTTTCTCTTTTTCTGTTTAAGCGTTCGCGGCCTGATGATTGCCGCCAACGCGCCCAGCCTGTTTTCTCGCCTGCTGGCCGCTTCCATTTCGATGATCCTGTTTACCTACGCCTTCGTCAATATGGGGATGGTTTCCGGCATTCTGCCGGTAGTTGGAGTTCCGCTGCCTTTCATCAGCTATGGCGGAACGGCGCTCGTGACTTTGATGCTGGGCGTGGGCATCCTGATGAGCATTCATACCCATCGCGTTCTAATCAAGAAATGAGCCGTTTTTCCCTGCCTTTAGCCTGCCGCCTCGTTTTTCTGCTGGGGGTGTTGCTGGCGTTTTCGGCCTGTTCTATAACGCGCAGCCCCGCCAAAAAATCTTCCGGCAGTCAGACGACGAAAGGCGGCGGCTATTACAAGGATGACGGCCCCGGTCATGCCATTCCCTCCAATCTCGACCGGATTCCCAACGCGGTGCCGCGCGTTGAGCCGCTGCACAAGGGGGCGCTCCGTCCCTATACGGTGCTGGGGAAAAGCTACGTACCGCAGACCCGGATTCAGACCTTTCGCCAGCAGGGGACGGCCAGTTGGTACGGGAAAAAATTTCACGGGCAAAAGACTTCCATTGGCGAGACTTACGACATGTATGCCATGACCGCCGCGCATACGACCCTGGCGCTACCTTCCTATGCGCGGGTGACCAACTCTGCCAATGGTCGCAGCGTGGTGGTGCGGGTCAATGACCGGGGGCCGTTCCATGCCGGACGGGTAATTGACCTCTCCTACACGGCGGCCTACAAGCTGGGTTTTATTGCAAGCGGAAGCGGGCCGGTCATTGTGGAATCCATCGTTCCGGGGACACCCCTGTTCGCCGAGCTTTCTTCCCGACCGACGGTTACGGCAGCGCCCGCGTCCGTCCCTGCGGCTTTTCCCGCGCCCGCACCCGACCGGCAGGCGCTGGATGCTCTAGCACAGCGTTTTTCGGAGGATGAGGCTCTGGCAATGTCGCCGGGAACGGTTCGGACGCCCGGAAACGGGCAGGGCTTTTTCCTGCAACTGGGGGCTTTTTCGCAGGCTGAAAATGCGGAAAACCTGAAAAACCGGCTGTTGCGCGAACTGGACTGGTTGTCCGACCCGGTTTTCATTCACAGCGATGGCAATCTCTACCGCCTGCAAACGGGGCCTTACGCCAGCCGCGAGGCGGCGCTGGCAATCGCCGAACGCATCCGAATCACCTTTGGCCAATCCCCCACGCTGGTGATTCGTTAAACATCTCCTAAAACCAAAAAAGCCCTATTTCCGCTTGCGGGGACTTCGGTTTTACTAACAGCCACGCTTCTTGCTAGGCTTGCCATGCTGAAATGCACAAGATGTAGCATCAGAACCATAGGACTCACAATCTTTTGCCCTCTTGACATTGCCGCAATCCGAACCCAGCCAGCGACTCGATGCCTGAAGATTCGTAGTCACTCCGCAAGAGTGTGAAGTGATGGTTAAGGTAGTGGCGGTATCGCTCAGTAAGACTGCTTCAGCCTCGCCGTTACCACCTGGGCAGGTAAAAGACATCTTTTGCGTCTTACCCACCAAGGGCGAAGTGATGGTAGTGCATTCTTCAAACTGCGGAATCGCCGCCATAATGAGTTTCGCCCATCTTTTCGCCTGTTCAGGCGTGACGCAATATTGATCGACCATCCCCCCACCAGCAGCTAATTTGGCGCCCTGCTTCGCCATCTCGGCTTGTGCTTTCTGATAGGCAGCAGGGTCAACTTTCTTCATTTGCTCCATCATCTCGTTGATGTTGAGTGTACCCACATCCTTGGGTAAACCCTTGAAACCCATATGGATGGTTCGTTCCCAAAGCCCCGGACAGATGGACGTACCGACAGAGCTAATGTCACACTTTACCTCTTTCATGGCATTTTGCGCGACCAGTTCCTCTTTCGGAGGAGGCATATCCTCTGTCTGCTGTAGCTCTGCCTCTGTCGGCTCTGCTTTTGTCGTCTGTGGCTTTGGTCTTGCGTCTGCCCGGGAACTCGACTGCCCCGACGATACCGGAGCATCGCTGCCGGTGTTTCCGAAATTTTTGTAAAGTAGCATTGCGCCGACCGTCACCACTGCCGCGCCGACAACCAATGCCCCCAACATAGGAAGCCACGCCCAACCTTTCTCTCCGCGCCTTTGACACGCCTTATATGCCGCTAGAATGCGGGGGGGGGGGGGGGTAACTCTTTGATTAAACAGGGTTTTTTGGCAAACATGACCATTCTCCTGAAAAAAGCCGGAAGGAAACGCCTTCCAGCTCAATTGAACATGACGGCAGATTATACCGAAAATCGGTCTTGCAGATAGCAATATGCCCTGCGGACAGCCATTGTTTACAAAATCATTGCCCAGGCGTAGCCTGTCCCCTTCTTCCGCTATTGCCGTCCGCTGTCTGCGATGAATTCTGAGACCTCTGCTTGTTCCATGTAAAATTCCGCTGTGCTCATGACGTTTTTCCTGAGTGTTGTTTCTTGGATGATTGAAGCATATGCGCCCGGAAACGCTTTGTACACGCGCCCTGCCCTGTACGGATGTCAAACAAAAGTGCATTATTACAAAATCATCTCAAAATTTATCCTTAATTCCATGTAGTTAACTGTCTGACAAGACAAACTCTATGGTATAAAGGCAACCTCTTGACAGGAGAACTCCTATGACCGACAAAGCGCACTTTTTACACGAACAGGACAGCCCGCTTGACTTGCACGCAATCAGCCCGCTGGAAACCATGTATGAAAACATCAGCAAGCAGCTTGACCCCTATGGCGTGGTGAGTTCAATGCTCCATGCCCAAATGGCCTGGCTGATGCATCCGCAGGAACTGGGACGCGCCGCCGCTGCCCTTTCCGGCGATGTCCTTGCCTTGCAATCACACATTGCCAGACGTGCCATGGGTATGCCTTCCCCGGATGTCGCCCATCCTCATCCCGACGACACCCGCTTCAAAGACCCTATCTGGAGTGAATACCCCACCTGGGATATCTTGAAGGAATCCTATCTGGCCTTCACCAACCGCCTGCAGGAGCTGTATTTCAGCACGCCTGGCATGTCCGGCAAGGAACGAAGACGCGCCGCGTTCTGGTTCAGAAAATGGCTGAACGCCGTCTCGCCAACCAATTTTTTCTGGACCAACCCGGTCGCCATGAAAAAGTGTCTGGATACGAACGGCGAGAGCCTGCTCTCTGGATTCCGCGCTTTCATGCGGGATATCCAGGCAAAAAACATCCTGACCATAGAACCCGACGCATTCGTCGTCGGCAAGGACCTTGCGACCACGCCCGGCAAGGTGATTTTCCGCAATCGTCTGCTGGAAATCATCCACTACACGCCGACCACCGAAAAAGTGCGCGCCATGCCGCTTCTCATCGTGACCCCGTGGATCAACAAGTTCTACATCCTGGATTTGACCAGCAAAAAGAGCCTGGTCAAACATATGGTCGATCAGGGCTTCTCGGTCTTCATCACGAGCTGGAAAAATCCCACGCCGGACATGTCGAACGTCGTCTTTGATGACTATCTGGTCGAAGGCGTGGATACGGCGGTTCATACCGTCCTGGACTTCTGCAAGGTTGAAAAGCTCCACATGACCGGCTACTGCATCGGCGGTACGCTCTCCTCCGTCTACATGGCCTGGGCGAACAAGAAATTCGGGAAAGACAAGGTGCCGGTCGCCGATCTCACGCTCTTCACCACCTTGACCGACTTCTCCCATCCGGGCGAAATCGAGGTGTTCATTGACGATGGCAGCATCCACGCGCTGGAAGAGTCAATGCAGAAAAAGGGCTATCTGGATGGCACGGAAATGTCCTCCTCCTTCCGGCTTCTGCGCTCGAACAGTCTGATCTGGAACTACTGGGTGCACAGCTATCTCTACGGAGAACCGCTGGCAGCCTTCGACGTGCTTTTCTGGAATGCCGACAATACCCGGATGCCTCAGGCCATGCACAGTTACTACCTGCGGGAAATGTACCTGAACAACAACCTGATTCGGCATGACCGGCTGACCATCGCCGGAGAACCCATCAGCCTGAATCGCATCGTTCAGCCGATGTTTGTCGTCACGGCCATTGACGATCACATCGCGCCCTGGACGCAGTGCTACCGGATTCGCAAATTCGTGGATGTGAATACCGAACTGCATTTCGTCCTGTCGACTTCCGGGCACATCCTGGGCATTGTCAATCCGCCGGTCACGCCGCCCAAGCGCGCGTACTGGGCGGGAGAACCCAAGCCGAACGAGCGTTGCGAAGACTGGATGAAACGCACCCCGAAAAAGAGCGGCACCTGGTGGGAAGAATGGCCAAGCTGGCTTGACAAGCGGGATAGCACGATGATTGACGCGCCTCCGGTTGCCAACCGCAAATACCCGGCGCTGGCCGATGCGCCCGGCACCTACGTGGTGGAAAAATAAGGCGTTCCTTTAAAAAACCCGGCGCAAGCCGGGTTTTTTGATGTCTTTTATCTGCCCAAAACGGGGAAAACAGGAAGGGTACGCCTTTTACCCGGACAGAGTGTCCGGTTTTCTGTTACTCTTATTAATCCCATTGCTTTAAGCTGTACCCTCATGTCAGAATCCACATCCGATCCAGTTCGCTTTCCCATGCTCACCATCAGGGGAAAAGCCGTCTTACCCATTGTGCAGGGGGGCATGGGGGTCGGAATTTCCGCGCACCGGCTGGCGGGCGCGGTTGCCTCGGAAAACGCGGTCGGAACCATCGCCAGCATTGACTTGCGCCACCATCATCCTGACCTGCTGGAAACGACCCGACGGATAAAAGACCGGGAAGCGAACAAGGCCGCCATCTGGCGCGCCAACCGCATTGCCCTGGATCGGGAAATCCGGCAGGCGCTGGAAATTGGCGCAGGGCGCGGCCTGATTGCGGTCAACATCATGCGCGCCGTCTCGCAATATCAGGAATATGTGCGCCAGTCCTGCGAATCCGGCGCGGACGCGATTGTGATGGGCGCGGGGTTGCCGCTTGAACTGCCCGATCTGGTCACGGATTTCCCCAAGGTTGCCCTGTTTCCCATTTTGTCGGACGTGCGCGGGGTCGTGCTGATACTGAAAAAATGGATGCGGAAAAAGCGCCTGCCGGATGCCATCGTGATTGAGCATCCGGCTTATGCGGGCGGACATCTGGGCGCCACGCGGCCGGAAGAAACCAACGATCCGCGCTTCGATTTCCAGACGGTCATTCCGGGCGTTTTGCAAGTCTTCAAGGAGATGGAGCTGGAATCGGAGAAAATTCCGCTGATTCCGGCCGGAGGCATTCATTCGCATGAACAGGTGCGCGAACTGTTTGCTCTGGGCGCTTCTGCCGTGCAGCTTGGTACGGCCTTTGCCGCAACCGAAGAGTGCGACGCCGCGCCCGAATTCAGACAAGTACTCATTTCCGCGACGGAAGAAACCGTGGTGGAATTCATGAGTTGCGCGGGGCTGCCTGCCCGCGCGGTGCGAACTCCCTGGCTGGAAAAATACCTGACCCGCGAAAAAAAGTTGATGCAGGCTGCCGAAGGGAAAACCCACCAATGCACGCTTGCTTGGGACTGCCTGCTTTCCTGCGGCCTGCGGGATGCCAACCCGAAACATGGACAATTTTGCATTGACCAGCAACTTTCCGCCGCCATGTTCGGCGATTTACAGCGCGGCCTTTTCTTTCGCGGCAA
>JAISSL010000155.1 GCA_031273145.1 Zoogloeaceae bacterium
CTGCTGTTTTTATGGCCTGCGAACGCTGCCGACGCTTGCTTCATGCGCGGCGCGTTTTTATCCGAGGACGCGAACTAAATTCATGGGAAAGCATACCGCAATGGGGAAAATCCGCAAACGTTCCCGGCATAACAACGCAGTTTTACCCGGATTGAATGGGTAAATATGGCACCCTCCGATGTTTTGTGATTTTGCTCGCCGGTTGCGGAATAGGTGACGGTTACAACATCCCTGCCGCATATCGCGCCAGCAGTTTTTTGAGCGCGGGCAGACGATGGGTCAGGTCAAGGCCGAGGGCGCGCAGGGCGGAAAGTCCCGGCAGACGCGCCGTAAAGCAATGCGCGAGAAAATCGGTTGCGTGTTGCAATACCACAATTTCTTCCCGGCGTACCCGTTGGTAGCGTTGCAGAAAGGCAAGCGCGCCGATGTCCTGCCCCGGCACGGCTTGCCGCAGCAGAGTTGCCAGCGCCTTGGCATCCTGAAAGCCAAGATTGATGCCGTGTCCGGTCAAGGGATGAATGCCATGCGCCGCATCGCCAATCAGCGCAAGCCTTGGCGCAACCGTGGCAGGGACGCGAATTGAATGAAGCGGAAAGGCCATAGCGGGCGTGAGTGTCGTGAGTCTACCCAGAATATTGCCCCCGGCAGCGGCGACTGTTTCTGCCAGTTCATCCGGGGAAAGGGCAAGGAGCGCTTCGGCCTTTGCGTCCTCTGCCGACCAGACCATTGAGAGACGTTCTCCGGGCAAGGGCAACCAGGCCAGAATGCCATCTTCCCGAAACCATTGCCAGGCCGTATCGTGGTGTGGCTTCTCGCACATGAAATTGGCAACGACGGCTTTTGCGTTGTAGGGAGTATCGAGCGCCGCAAGGCCGGCTTGTTGGCGCGTCCAGGAGTTTTGCCCGTCCGCGCCTACGATCAAGCGGGCGCAGAGGGTCTGTTCGTCCTGTAGGGTTAAGGTTGCCAAGCCATCCGCATCTTGGCTATCCGCGCAAAACGCTGTCGGACGGGCAGGGGAGAAAAAAGTCACGTTCGCCTGCCGTTTCAGATGTTCGCGCAATTCGTTCATCATCAGCGAGGCTTCGAGTATCCAGGCCAGTTCCGGCAGTTCGGCATCCGGCGCGGTAAAGGTCATGTGTCCGCGTTCCCGTTCCCACACTTCCATGAAGCGGACGCGATTCATCCGTTCGCCTGCCAGATGCGGCCAGACGCCGATTTCCGCGAGAAAGGCGGAATTGGCGGGAGAAATGGCGTAGACGCGGGCATCCCAGGCGTCTGCCGCGACAGGCGGGACAGAGCCATGCGCGGGCGGCAGGGATTCGACCAGCAGAAGGGCAAGGGGAGCATCGCGGAGCGCAACTGCCAAAGACGCGCCCGCCAGGCCGCAGCCGACGATGATGAGGTCAAAGTTTTTTTGCATGGGCGTATCTTAACCTGTCTTGCTGTCTTGCAGTCTTGCAGACGGCAACTTTGGCAATCTGCCTTCCATCCGCTGAATTTCGGGTTTACCTGATCGAAAAATGTCTGTCCTGTGCGGGCGAAACGTCATCCCGCTGCGTTAGTTTTTATCAATTTCATTTTTCCGTTCACGAGGTCAAAACCATACAGATAAGTAGTCCCCGCATCTCCAAAATCTTCAACGAAAAAACTGGTATTCAATCTGATTTCAAATTGACATTCTGATCCAATGCTGCCTTGACGAACACCTTCAGAGGGGTAGGAATAATCAAATTCGTAGGTTATTCCATTGAATAGAAACTTTCTAGGGGCACTATAACCATCGGAACTCTGACGAATTTTAACATCCGCCAGATATTTCCTGAAATAAACAAGCGCCTGCTTATTGGGAAACAATGTCGTCTGTAAATTTTTCCTTTTGGCTTCATGATAGTAGTTAGGTGCTTTGCCGACCAGCTGAGAGTCACTCAAATTAACGAAATCCTTTGTTTTGTCAACAATCTGAGCCAACCAGTCATCCACGCTGTTTTCGGCTCTGGCACTTTCCTGAAGCTGTGCGACAGCGGCATCTACTTTTGACGAGCAGGCGGCATGGACAGAGGGCAGTGCCCCCATCAAAACGAGCAACAGCGCCAGAATGCACAACTTTGCCCAATGCGTTTTAACGAGTGTTTTCATGCGTCCTCTCCTCTGCCCGCAATGGTTGTTCAATTGCTGTCCGCAGGACGATTGCCGTCTGCAAGACCCGCAAGACGGGCGCGCATTTTTTGCAGCGCCTTGACTTCAATCTGGCGGATGCGTTCGGCGGAAACCTGAAATTCAGCCGCCAGCTCATGCAGGGTTGAAGCCTCTCCGTCTGCCAGCCAGCGCGTTTCGATGATGCGACGACTGCGCGGGTCAAGCGTTTCCAGCGCGGCTTCTAAACCTTCCGTTTGCAGGCGCTCGTGTTCCTGTCTGGCAATGACCTGGGTCGGCTCATAGGCGCTATCGGCCAAATAATCAATGGGCGCGTAGGCATGGTCGCCGTCCTCTTCCGGGTGGCCTTCCAGCGCCAGATCGTGCCCCTGCATCCGGCTTTCCATTTCCGTGACTTCTTCCGGCTTGACGCCCAGTTGTTTGGCAATGCGCGCGACCTGCTGCCTGGTCAGGTGCGGCTCGCCATAGCCCTGTTCCTGATCCAGCGCATTTTTCAGGCTACGAAGATTGAAGAAAAGTTTGCGCTGCGCCTTGGTCGTGACCACCTTGACCAGCCGCCAGTTTTTCAGGATGAACTCGTGGATTTCCGCCTTGATCCAGTGAATCGCAAACGATACTAGGCGGACGCCACGGGCGGGATCGAAGCGTTTGACGGCTTTCATCAGGCCGATGTTGCCTTCCTGAATCAGATCGGCGTGGGGCAGGCCATAGCCGAGATAGCCGCGCGCCACGGAAATGACCAGCCGCAGATGCGAAAGCACCAGTTGCCGCGCGGCTTCCAGATCGCCGTCCTCGTGAAAACGTCGGGCGAGCCGGTTTTCTTCTTCCTCGCTCAACATGGGTATCCGTTGCGCGGTCTGGATGTAGGCATCCAGGTTGCCTACGGCGGTTACGGCAGGAAAAGTCAGGGCTTGAGTGGTCATAGTGCGCCTCCCGAATCCAATAATAGATGTCCTATTTTAGCACTCATTAAGGAAGAGTGCTAATGGTTTGGGGGGAATTTTCTTGCGACTTGTCAAGGACATGTGGCGAAGTTACACTAAAGTATAACTTCGCAAAAGGAGTGCATCATGCACACGACAAACCTTCGCAAAGTCGGCGGCTCGGTCATCCTGACCGTTCCCCCGGCCTTTCTGGATCAGTTGCATCTTCAGGCGGGCGCAACGGTCGGCCTGGTCGTCAGTGAAGGACGCCTGATTGTTGAACCGGCCTCACATCCTCGCTATACGCTGGATGAATTGCTGACCGAAGCCGAAGCCTCCGGGGCGTACCCGTTGCCGGATGAAGAACGCGAGTGGGTTGATGCCCCGGCGGTGGGGCGCGAGCTGATATGAAGCGCGGCGACATCTACATGGTCGACCTTGAGCCGACCTCTGGGCACGAACAGCGCGGCCATCGTCCCGTCGTCGTCATTTCCACCGAACGGTTCAACCGGCTTACCGCGTGTCCGGTGATTCTCCCGATTACGCATGGCGGCGAGTTTGCCCGTCGCCTCGGTTTTGCCGTGGAATTGACCAGCACGAAAATAACGGGCGTCGTGCGCTGCGATCAACCGCGCACGCTTGATTTGCTCGCCCGGAATGCCCGCAAGGTGGAAAGTCTGCCGCCGTCCATCCTGTCCGAAGTTCTGGCAAAGACTCGCACGATTTTTGAAGAGTAGCCCCAGAATTTCGGAAAAATCGCGCGGCATCGCGTTGGCATGGTTCAAAGGGCGCGGCAGCCGGAAAATCCCTGTTGTCGCCAGGCTTCAAAGAGGGTGATGGCGACTGCGTTGGAAAGGTTGAGGCTGCGGTTGCCGGGACGCATGGGCAGGGTCAGATGTTGGGGAGCGGGAATTTGCGCCAGAATTTCGGAGGGCAGGCCGCGCGTTTCCGGGCCGAATACGAATACGTCGTCGGGTAGGAATGTGGCACTGTCATAGCGTCGTCCGGCCTTGCTGCTCAGGGCGAAAAAGCGTCGTTCGGGGAGCGCGGCGCGGCAGGCATTCCAGTCGGGATGAATCCTGAGTTCGGCGTATTCGTGATAATCCAGTCCGGCGCGGCGAAGGTGTCTGTCATCCAGGGAAAAGCCGAGCGGCTTGACCAGATGCAGTTCAGAGCCGGTATTGGCGGCCAGACGGATGATGTTGCCGGTGTTGGGGGGAATTTCCGGCTCGAAAAGGACAATGGCAAACATGGCGATGTTGGAAAGACGCGACAGTCAGGGGGCGGTAAGGGTTTCAGGCGGGTTTGTATCCCGTCTGGCTAAAGGTTGGCGTTTTTTTGCCGTTAATGCAGTTAAGGGAGCGCAGTTTACAAGGGAAAGGCAAATGCGATGACACTCGTTTCCAGAATTTCTTCTGGGTTGAGGCCGGAATGGCTGAATAAGCGGCGTACTGCGCGGCGCGCTGAACCGCGCTGGGTGATGCCTGCGGAAGCGGTTCATCCTGATTCTGGTTCTTCGCTGTACGAGCAGTTGATGGCGGCCTTCTGGTCATTGCGTTCGAGCGGGGAAGAAGAAAGCGCGGACGAGCGTGAAAGGCGCGAAGCGGAAGAAGTGGAAATGTCGCACAACGCCTCGCGTCTGGCGTTGGAACTCTCCACTCTGGATCGGGAAGAAAAACAGCGGTTGCTGAAAAACACAGGGTTAAGCGTCAAGGTTTGAAGTTGTGTGGGTTGCGTTGTGTCCATGTGATTCGTTACCCCCTAGTCATTTCAGCGAAGGCTGGAATCCAGTATCTTTGCGTTTTGCCGTCCGCAGGAATTTCCGGCTTTGAGGGCGGGATGACTCAAAAATGGGCGGTTTCTTAAAATAGTTGTAAAATTCGCACAAGGCAAAAAAATTGTGGCATAATCAACATCTCCAACATGGGTATGACATCCCACTCAATTTTCTGGCGGATATTCCAATGTTATCAAGAAAACTCTTTGTAATCAACAATTTAACACAACGCCAAACCCCACCCGCACACCACCACCCCCTCCCCCCCCACCAGCAGGCG
>JAISSL010000249.1 GCA_031273145.1 Zoogloeaceae bacterium
CCCAATCTTTTGCGGTTTTTCGGATTCAAGCCAGGGTTTTAGTCGGGCAAGCGTCGTTTCCAAGGGCAGTTGAAAGACATCCAGTCCTTGATGCGCGAGCGGGATATAACAGGCTTCTCGCGGCGCGACGGCCAGAGAAATGCCGACCAGTCGCGCCGCGAACGGGTCAAGTCCGGTCGTTTCGGTATCGAGCGCGACCCAGGATGCGGCGGCGATTTTTTGCAGCCAGCGTTCAAGATCGGCCTCCGTCTGGATGGTTTCATAGGCGGCGCGATGACTGCCATCGTCTACGATAGCTTGGGTTTCCGCAGAGGCAGAGGGATTGGCGGGGGGGCGGGCAGGCGTAGCGCGAAAACGCCCTGTTTCGTTTGCTTCTCCCGCGAGTTCCTTCTGCCAGGCGCGAAATTCATAACGCGCGTAAAATTCCCGTAAGGTCTCCGTATCCGGCGGCTGGCGGCGCAAGGTCTCGATTGCGGGCAGGTCGGGAACCTGCTGGTTAAGCGTCACCAACTTTTTCCCAAGCGGCAAAAAATCGAGATGGGCGCGTAGATGCTCCCCAACCGCGCCCGAAATGGAATCGGCATGGGCAATGATGGCATCCAGATTGCCGAATTCGGCAAGCCATTTTGCCGCCGTTTTGGGGCCGCATTTGGCAACGCCGGGCACGTTATCCGAGGTATCGCCGACCAGCGCCAGATAATCCACGATTCTCTCCGGCGGCACGCCGAATTTGGCGAATACCCCGGCCTCATCCAGCATCTCGTTGCTCATAGTGTTGATAAGCCGGGTGCGGGGCGTGACCAACTGGGCAATATCCTTGTCGCCGGTGGAAATCAGCGTTTCCAGCCCGCCCGCTTCCGCCATCCGGGTGAGTGTGCCAATCACGTCATCGGCCTCTACCCCTTCGACGGAGAGCAACGGCCAGCCTAGGGCGCGAATCGCTTCATGCAGTGGCGGAATCTGGCGGGCGAGTTCTTCCGGCATGGGGGGACGATGCGCCTTGTAATCGGGATACCAGTCGTTGCGAAAGGTCTTTCCCTTCGCGTCAAATACGACAGCTTGATATTCCGCCTTGAAGTCATCCGTCAAGCGGCGTAGCATGGCGAGTACGCCTTTCAATGCGCCGGTCGGAAAACCTTCCCGGTTTTTCAGGTCGGGCAGGGCATGAAAGGCGCGGTACAGATAGGACGAACCGTCCACCAACAGTAACAGGGACATGGCAAGTATGAATGAAAAAGAAAAAGCATTTTACGCGCAGATTGAAGCGGCAGAAACAACGGTCGGCAGAGCCGCAGAAGCCTGGCGCGTTTTCGGCATTATGTCAGAATTTGTCGAAGCGACGGACCGTCTGCAAAGCGTTTGTCCGGCGGTCTCCATTTTCGGGAGCGCCCGCCTGGATGAGCGCGACCCTCTCTATCAGCTGGTGGAGAAGATTGCGCGAAAACTGTCCGATTCCGGTTTTGCGGTAATTTCCGGCGGCGGCCCCGGCGCGATGGAAGCCGCAAACCGGGGCGCGTTTGCCGGACCATCTCCTTCGGTCGGCCTGAACATCGAACTGCCGCACGAGCAAAAGGGCAATTCCTATCAGGATATTGCCCTCAATTTCCGCCATTTCTTTGCGCGCAAATACATGTTCGTGCGCTTTGCCAGTGCCTACGTCGTCATGCCGGGCGGCTTTGGCACGCTGGATGAGCTGATGGAAGTCATCACCCTGGTGCAGACCCAGAAAACCGCGCGGATTCCCATCATTCTGGTGGGGCGCGATTTCTGGCGGGGACTGGTGGAGTGGTTCCGGGAACAGTTGCTTGGCGCGAAGATGATAAATCCCGAAGATTTGGAGATTGTTCAGGTCATTGACGACCCGGACGAAATCGTCGCCGCCATTTTCCGCCACTATGAGACGCGCAGTTTTACCGCGCTCTCTGCTGAACAGGCATTGCTCCTCAATCTGTAATAGAATTTGCCTTGTCTTTACGGCACTTACAGGATGATTGCCATGTTTTCAGCATTGACGCGATGGTTCTGCCTGGGGTTTGTGTCTGCCCTGTGGCTTGCCTCTTTTTCTGCGGGCGCGGAGGAACTGGATACGAGCGGCTTTACGCCGCTTGAGGTTCCCCTGCCGCCGACCGACATCCGCCCCTTCGATGAAAACCTTGACGAGCCGCAGGTCACCATCCGCAAGGAAGAAGGCGGCACGGTAGAGGAATACCGGCTGGGCGGCAAGCTCTACATGATGAAAATCATCCCGAACGTGGGAAAACCCTACTTCCTGATTGATAAAAGCGGGGACGGCCAGTTTGAACGAATGCACGAGCGCGATACCGGCATCAGCGTGCCGATGTGGGTAATCGGCACGTTCTAAGTCTTGCAGACGGGTCTTGGCAGACGGCAATTTTTAAAACATTGCCGCCTGCAAAACCAATTTGCCCAGGCGCAACCTGTCAGTTTGCGATTTCGCGGAACTTCGGATTCTGGATGACATCCGTGATGAGCTTTTGGATCGCCGGGGCAAATTCCCGTGCAATCGATGCACAAGCGTGCCCGCGAAATGCAGTAGGGAATTTAAATGCCAATTCGGTTGTAAAGCTCTCGTTTCTGGCATTTGTGAGCGTGAGCGTAAAAGACCATTGACCGTGACCCCATACAAAGGAGTTAATTGTCTCCAGCTTGCCTGTAAGAACCAGGGGCGAGGCCGCATTGTAGATTCCCGCGAGCTTCAGTTCCTCAATGAATGCCTGCTCAATGTACCCCTCAAAGCTGGGAGATACCGTGACAAAATCATCCGCGCATTTTCTGTATGCTGTAGCAGGGTTCTCTTGATTGCCTGGTTGCCGCTTGACTGCCAGGTTTTCGCTTGCCTGAAATGTGCCAACGGACACCGGTTGCAGTTTGTAGGACTTGAGGGTCTCGACATTCTGAGCGGATGTCTCATAGGGAGCGACATTACGAGTGGTGGAACAGCCTGTAACGAGAGACAGGAATGCGACAAGGATTGCGAGTTTGTATTTCATGAAAATCACCTTTTTCAAGTTTGATGGAAAAAACAGGATGGAACGCGCGACGCGCAGGGAAAAAACAAGGTAGGGCAGGACGCAACGCTTCAAGGCGTGCGCCCTGGCAGAGATGCGAAAAATCAGGGAATGGAAAAACTGCCGTTTGCAGGACAATTGCTGCCTGCAAGACCCGCCAGATTCAGGCGGTACAACAAATGCGGAAGGGAAGTTAGGAACGAGCGAATATGCCGCTAGGATGCGGGGGGGGGGGGGGGGGGGGGGAAACTTTGTTTTAAAAAGGTTTTTTTG
>JAISSL010000067.1 GCA_031273145.1 Zoogloeaceae bacterium
CCTCCTCCAAGCCTCGCAGATAACCGGGCAACATCCAGATGCTATCCTTCTCTGCGTCCCACAGGGGAATCACGCCGATCAGAGGTCGCCGCGTATTCCTGGAGTTCATATAAACGCCAGCCAATCCATGTGTTCCTCGATTCGTCCGTGCACGGCGTCAAAGTAACGTTCCTGCAACAGTTGCGTGACCGAGCCGCGCCCGCCCAGACCGATCTTGCGGTCATCCACTTCCCGGATGGGCGTCACTTCCGCCGCCGTGCCCGTAAAGAACACTTCGTCCGCGCAATACAGTTCGTCGCGGGTGATCCGCTTTTCCCTAACCTCAATCCCAAGTTCACCCGCCAGCTTCATGACCGTATCGCGGGTAATCCCTTCCAGACAACTGGTCAGTTCGGGCGTGTAAAGCCTTCCCTCTTTCACGAGAAACACATTTTCGCCGGAACCTTCGGAAACATACCCTTCCGTATCCAGCAGGAGGGCTTCGTCGTATCCCGCGTTCGTCGCCTCGTTGTTGGCAAGGACGGAATTGATGTAGTGGCCGGAAGCCTTGGCGCGTACCATCGAAATGTTGACGTGATGCCGGGTGAAGCTGGAAACCTTGACGCGAATGCCCCGCGCCATTGCCTCTTCGCCCAGATAAGCGCCCCACGGCCAGGCGGCGATGGCGACATGCACCCGCGCGCCCTTGGTCGACAAGCCCATTTTTTCCGAGCCGTAAAAGGCGAGGGGACGGAGGTAGCCGGATTCCAGTTGATTTGCGCGGATCACTTCTTTCTGCGCTTCTTCAATGACATCCGGCGCGAATGGCAAATTCATCTGAAAGATATGCGCGGAGTTGAACAGGCGTCGGGTATGCTCCCGCAGACGGAAAATTGCCGTGCCTGTATCGTTCTTGTAGGCGCGCACGCCCTCGAACACGCTCATTCCATAATGGAGCGAGTGGGTCAGAAAATGGAGTTTTGCCTCCCGCCAGGGAACCAGTTCGCCATCAAACCAGATGAAACCGTCACGATCCGCCATCGACATTTTTTTCTCCTTTTCGCAATTGAGCCGCTTTCGGGCATTGAATTTTCCAATTCTAGCACTTGCCGGGGCTTTTCGACAGGGCAGAATTTGGACGCTGGCCTGTTTCACGTGAAACTTTTTTGGGATGCGACAAGACAAATCCGGCTTCCCGCGAATCGTTTACAATAGCGCCATGCAAACCCAGTCCTTCCATGTCGAGTTGTCGCCGCATCTCGATTCTCTTGCGCCGGAAGTCCAACGAATCACCGTTGAAGGGAGTCGCGCCCAGAAAATCCTCTCCCTCACCTATACGCTGGAAGGTGACTGGTCGAACTTTGTCTTTCCAGACGCAGCCCATCCCGTCCCCCCAACGGATGCCCTCTGGGAATATAGTTGCTGCGAACTCTTCTGGCGCTGGGCAAACGCTAAAGCCTATCGAGAATACAATTTTTCTGCTTCCCAACAATGGGCGGCCTATGCCTTTTCTGCCTACCGCCAGCAAAAAAATCGCCCCCCGCCAGCGCCGCGCAACCTGAACTGGGTACGCAACGGCTCACTTATCACCTTGCAGGTCGAAATTCCCATTTCTGCCGATTCATTGCAACTCGCCTTCGCGGTCATTCTGGAGCGCGTATCTAACCGCAATATGCTTTACTATGCGCTCTGCCATCCCGCCGCTCGCCCCGATTTTCACCACCCAAATAATTTTGCCTTGACACTACCAGAATGCCAGCCATGACTCTTTTTGGCCTAGACCGTTTTCTTGCCGACTCAAGCCTGCGCCGCCCCCTTGCGGGCAAGTGCGTAGCCTTGCTTGCCCATCCGGCTTCCGTGACCCATGATCTCACTCACGCTCTGGATGCGCTCGCAACGCTGCCGGATTTTCGCCTGACGGCGGCTTTTGGGCCGCAACACGGACTCAAAGGCGACAAGCAGGACAACATGGTGGAGACGGAGAATTTCATTGATTCGCGCCACGATATTCCCGTTTTCAGCCTGTACGGAAAAACCCGACGGCTGGATGATGCCATGCTGGATACCTTCGATGCGTTGCTCATTGATTTGCAGGATTTGGGCTGCCGGATTTATACCTTCATCACGACGCTGCGCTATGTGCTGGAAGATTGCGCCCGACGCAAAAAATCCGTCTGGGTGCTGGATCGTCCCAATCCGGTCGGGCGCCCCATCGAAGGACTGATGCTCAAAGCCGGATGGGAGAGTTTTGTGGGCGCGGGAGAAATGCCGATGCGGCACGGCATGACTCTTGGGGAACTGGCGCGCTGGTTCGTCGCCCGCCTGAATCTGGACGTGGAATGTCAGGTTATCTCTATGCAGGGTTGGAACGCGATGGATGCGCCGGGATTTGGCTGGCCGCTGCTGGAACGCGCCTGGGTCAATCCCAGCCCCAACGCGCCCAATCTTTCGATGGCGCGCGCCTATGCGGGAACGGTGCTGCTGGAAGGAACCACGCTTTCCGAAGGCCGGGGCACGACGCGCCCGCTGGAATTATTCGGCGCGCCGGATATGGATGCCTGCGCGCTTCAACGGGAAATGGAATGCCTTGCGCCGGATTGGTTGCATGGCTGCCGACTGCGTGAAATCTGGTTTGAGCCGATGTTTCACAAGCATTGTGAAAAACTCTGTCATGGCATTCAGTTTCACGTGGAACATCCGCATTACGACCCCGCGCGTTTCCGTCCCTGGCGGTTGCTGGCACTCGTATTCAAGGCCATCCGGCAGCTCGACCCCGATTACCCGCTCTGGCGCGATTTTGCCTATGAGTACGAATTCGAGCGTCTCCCCATTGACCTCATCAACGGCAGTTCCTTCTTTCGTCAATGGGTAGATGACCCGGCGGCAACCCCGGACGATCTGGACAAAATAGCCCTAGCAGACGAAACCGCATGGGAAAACGAGCGCCGCGAATTTTTGCTCTATCCTTAAGACTTCAAGCGCCTCAAACGCGCCCATAACTGGTATCATTACAGATTGGAAAAACAGCGGGCGGACATCTGCCCACACCACTCAAAAATCTCAGAGGACACTATAAATCATGATCATTCTGCAAAGCCCAAGGGATGTTCTGCTCAATCCCCTGCAATCCGTCTCCGGCATCGTGGAAAGACGGCATACCCTGCCCATTCTCTCCAACGTGCTGTTGGAAAAACAGGGCAACAAACTGACCCTGGTCGCAACCGACATCGAAATTCAGATCACCACGATCAACGAAGAGGTGGGCGGCGAAGGCGATGGGGCGGTCACTGTGGCCGCCAAAAAATTGCAGGACATCCTGCGTTCCCTGCCGGAATCGGCGCAGATCACGCTCGATCTGGAAGAAAAACGCCTGCTCGTGAAGGCCGGAAGAAGCCGCTTTTCCCTGCAAACCCTGCCTGCCCAGGATTTTCCGCGCATGGGCATTGCCGCCGGGGAAGAAAAAACCTTTACCGTCACGCAAAAAGATTTCCGCCAACTGCTCGAAAAGACCCAGTACGCCATGGCGACGCAGGATGTCCGCTACTACCTGAATGGCCTCATGCTGATGATGGATGGCAAGGAATTGCGCTGCGTGGCGACCGATAGCCACCGTCTCGCCTTCAACAGCATGGAAATTGAGGCCGATTTTCCCCGTCAGGAAATGATTCTGCCGCGCAAGACCGTGCTGGAACTGAACCGTCTCCTTACCGATACGGATGCGCCGTTGAAAATCAGTGGCGGCAGCAATCAGATTCGTTTTGAATTCGGCCACACGGTTCTGATTTCCAAGCTGATTGACGGCAAATTCCCCGATTACGAGCGGGTCATTCCCACCAATCTCGCCACCCAGATACAGGTGGATCGGAAAGATCTCCATGCCGCGATGTCCCGCACAGCCATTCTGACCAATGAAAAATTCCGGGGCGTGCGCGTCATCCTGGAAGACAACATCCTGAAAGTCGCCGCGCAAAATGCCGAGATGGAAGAAGCGCAGGAAGAAATCGAAGTGGAATATACCGGGACGCCGCTCGATATTGGGTTCAACGTGACCTATCTTCTGGACGTGTTCAACAACCTGTCCGGCGATAAGGTATGCTGGAGTTTCAACGACGCGAATTCCAGCGCCCTGATTACCATGCCGGACAATGAACGCTTCAAATACGTCATCATGCCGATGCGGATTTGACCCGGAACCTTTGAAGCATTTTCTGCCCAAATGAATACATTTTACCCTCTCCCCCAACCCCTCTCCCGCAAGCGGGCGAGGGGACAGGCTGCGCCTGGACAACTGGTGTCATCTGCAAAACACTCTCCCACAAGTGGGAGAGGATGGCGCGTAGCGCCGGGAGAGGGCAAACCCTCTGCCTGCGCTTCCTTGTGCCGTTTCCTTGTTTCAACTTTTGATTGAGGCGTTTTTATGTCAATGGACATGGTTTATCTGATAT
>JAISSL010000190.1 GCA_031273145.1 Zoogloeaceae bacterium
GCGATTCACCGCCTGGCGGAAATTGCCTTTCAGGTCAATGAAAAGACCGAGAATATTGGCGCGCGCCGGTTATATACGGTGCTGGAAAAGCTGCTGGAAGAAATTTCCTTTGAGGCGGATGGACGCGCATCCGAACGACTGGAAATTGACGCGGCCTATGTGGATGGCCGCTTGAGCGAACTGGCCTCGGATGAGGATTTGTCGCGCTACGTATTGTAAGTCTTGCAGACCGCGCCTCGCGCCGCCAGCGCGGTGGGGAGGATGTCGCATACGGAGTCGCCGATAACCGTAAAATGTCCCATCTTGCGACCGGGGCGAGCCTCTCTTTTGCCATACAGATGCAAGGCCAGATTGGGGATTGAATAGAGCGCGTTCCAGTCCGGCGCAAGGATTTTTCCGTCCCGGTCAAACCAGCAGTCGCCAAGCAGATTGACCATGACGGATGCGGAATGCGGGCGCGGCGGGTGCAGGGGCAAGCCGCACATCGCGCGTACCTGCTGCGCGTATTGGCTTGTGGTACAGGCATCCAGCGTGTAATGTCCGCTGTTGTGCGGACGCGGCGCCATTTCATTGACGAAAAGCTGCCCGTTGCTTACGAAAAACTCAACCGCCAATACGCCAACGTAACCCAGTTTTTCCGCGATTCGTCTGGCGATGTCCTCTGCTTCTTCGGCCAAGTGGCGGGAGACCCGCGCCGGAACGATGGAAACATCCAGAATGCCATTCGTGTGCTGATTTTCGGCAGGCGGAAAAGTCTGAATCGTTCCCTTGGCATCCCGCGCCAGCACGACGGAAATTTCGCAATCCAGCGCCAGTATTTTTTCCAGTACCGCTGTTTCCCCCTTGAATACCCGATGCGCTTCAAGCGCGCGTTCCCGGTCTGTCACCGTGACTTGCCCCTTGCCGTCATAGCCGAAGCGGGCAACTTTCAGGATGCCGGGGAACAGGGTTTTATCGGTTGCGGCGAGGTCGGCCTCGTTCTGGATGATGGCAAATGCCCCATGCGGAAAGCCGCAATCGCGCAGAAAACTTTTTTCCGCGACGCGATTCTGGCAGATGGCGACCGCGCTTGCCGAAGGATGTACCGGCATTCGCGCTTCCAGAAAGGCCAGTGTCTGAGCAGGGACGTTCTCGAATTCCGTGCTGACGGCGGCGGCATGACGGGCGATTTCGGTCAGCGCCTCCGGGTCATCGTAGGACGCAGAGAGGTGACGGTCGGCAATGCGTCCGGCAGGGCTTTCCGCGTCCGGGTCGAGTACCCAGACGGCGTATCCCATTTCATGCGCGGCGGCGACGAAAAACCGTCCCAACTGACCGCCACCCAACATGGCAAGCGTGGAAGGAGGAAGAATCATGCGTGTCCTGCAAATGGCAATGTTTTATAAACAGAAACAGGTATCTTGGGTTAATCGCTTGCTTTCAGCGCGTACCAAGCATAGCGGTTGCTGCCAGCTTTTTCAATCGTCCCGTCCTTTGCCATCTCCTGCAAGATGGCTCTGACCCGGCCTTTGCTTAGTCCCAGCAGGTCAGCCATTTCGGAAACGGTTGCCTTGCCGTGCTTTTCAATGTAAGCGCGTATTGCCCGTTTTTTATCGCTTGTCAATCGCTTGTCAATCGCTTGCCAATCGCTTGCCAATCGCTCGTCAATCGCTTGCCAATCACTCGCTTTCAGCACATAACAAGCGTAGCGATTGTTGCCAGCTTTTCCAACCGTCCCGTCGTTTGCCATCTCCTGCAAGATGGCTCTGACGCGGCCTTTGCTCAATCCCAGCAGGGTAGCTACTTCGGAAACGGTTGCCTTACCGTGCGTCTCAATGTAAGCGCGTATTGCCCGTTTTTTATCGCTTGTCAATCGCTTGTCAATCGCTTGTTCATCGCTTGCGGCAGGCGATTGAGTGAGGTTGCGTTTGAATGTGACTTTGAAAAATTCCGCAAGTTCAAAAACCGGCTCGGCGGCTTTCGCTGCTTTCGCGGCGTTCTTCATACGCATGATGCCTGTGCCCATCTGCTCGATGTAGCCGATTCGGTAGAGCATACTGGCGATGACCGAGTTGCGGGTGATGCTGACCGTGCCGAAGTTTTCGCGGGTAATGCCCTTGCAGACGCCGCCCGGACTCACGATGTCAACGCGGTCGTCGTAAATCTCTACCATTGCCCGCGCCCCTTTTTCAAAATAGTCCCTGTGACAGACGGCGTTGACGACGGCTTCGCGGAGAGCGTCTTCCGGCAGTTCGAGAATGTTTTGACGTTGCAGGGTTTCAATCTTATAGCTTACGCGGAGGTGTTTTTTGAGGAACACCATCGCGTCGTCTATGTTGCTGACAATATCGCCGTTGAGTTCCTTGGCATCCAGAATGTACGCCTTGTCCGTGCCTTTATAGAGGGCGCAGACGATTCCGGCGTGACGGAACATGATGTCCTCATCATTCAGTCTGAAAAACAAGGCTCCGGCATTGGTAAAGCAGAGTTTGCCGTCACTTATCCCCGCGCAGTTGAGGTTTCTGAGGATGGCGTCCCGGTCAAGTGCCTTGCTGATTTTGGCGAGTTTGACATACTGCCTGTATGCTGTTTCGTTGAATCGTTCCGACAAGGTTAAGTCTTCGCGGACGATTTCGTCGTAGCGTACCCGCCCCTCATTCTGGAAAAATTCGATGATGCTGCTGCGTTCCAGCTTCTGTGAGTTTGGTCCTGAACGCAGGTAGAATCCTCTGGCGCAGGAGTAGGGCTTGTGCGTTCCTTCGGGAACGGTCACGATGATGATATTGTCTTGAACCTTGATGTCTACTTTCAGGCGCGGCTCAATCTGGTTGATCGTATCCTGAATGCGGGAACGCGCGGCATTGCTCACATCCGTACCGACCACTTGACCGCTGTCTTTTACGCCGATAAACACCTTGCCGCCCGAAGCGTTGGCGAAAGCGCAAACCTCGGAAGGGAGTGACTTATCGGCGCTCTCTTTGAACTCCACCGTATAGCTTTCACCCTCGTTTAGGATGACATCCAGATCGTTAACCATTGGGTAAACCGCCTCACTCGGAGGTATCCGTGCGTCAGATTGCGGGAATCCTGTTTATCTGGCGGAGACGGAGTAATCCGTACCGCCTTGTCCAGCGCGGGTTTCGTGTGGCACATGAAGAATTACCACCATAGTTCCCACCATAGATTTTAGATTTCCAAACTCTGGAAGAAGAACCCGACTGAAGTAAGATACTATCACACTTAACGCCTTTCTGGGGAGCAAGGGACTTGCCCCCTTGAATCAATATTTATAATGTTGTCTTCGTTTTATCAGGCCGCCCTGTAGGCGGCCTCTAACTCCAGAAAAAGCGCCCTGAAGGCGCTTTTTCTGGACGAAAGTTGAAGCGAAGAACAGCGTTCAGTTAGCTGATAGGTTCATAAAGGCGTGTTTTTATTGGCGGCAAGGTAGCAGCTCAAAAGCTCTGTCATCTCATGGTCTAGGCTGTTGCGTCGACAGATGGCGCAAAAGCAGCGCCATCTGTCTTGCACCAGCCAAGACCGGGATAAGGGGCGGGCTAAAGCCCGCCCGACCCGGTTTTTGTGAAACCATGAGAAATGTGGACCGTGTAAATCCAAGTGCCCATTAGCTATCAAGAAAGATAGAATGTATTGTAGGCAAAGCCATGGTCAGCCACCTTCCTGTTGTGCAGCTTCAGGAAAACATGTTTGACGAGCTGTTGTTATTTCTGATTTGAGCCTATCAGAACAGATTCTCCGGCGCGGAAAAAATTTTTGGGCGCTCAAGCGGGGCTGACAGGCGTTTTGGTAAACGTCAGCGCCCTAAAAACTTCGCGGGTGCGATGCACGTCGCCGTTGCAATACTGCGCCACCTTGCCGATTTTTCCGGCCTGCACGTAATCCCACACCTGACTGCCGTCAATTTCTTCGCCAATTTCACTGCCCTTGGCCGCAATACCCAACACCTTGCACAGCTTGTCGAGTTTGACGCGATTACCTACGCCTGCCCACTTGGTACAGGTATCGTATACGTGCGAATCCCACGGGCGGGCTTCAAACGGAATTCCTTCGGTTGGCTTGATGCCCAGGATGACGGAACGCTGGAAGATGAAGCGCAGGTCGAAGTTGATGATGTTGTGACCGATGAAGCGCGGAATGCTGAACGACTTGGTGCGAAGGAACTCATGCGAGATGGCCTGATAGAAGTCAATCAGGATAAGCCGTTCGGCTTCGTGGTTCTGCCAGTCTTCCCGGTAGAAGGCTTGGGGTTTTCCGTCGTTTATCGCAAGACTGATGCAGCAGATTTGACCACGCGCCCCGTCAAGGCCGGTATTGCGGTATTCCTGCGCAGCGGCATTGTCCAGTTCTAGGGCTTTGGAATGGATATACTCCTGAATCTTGCCTTCATCCTTGTAATTGCCGGGCGCGGAAATCTGCGCCTTCTTTTCGGCAATGTCGGTAAGAATGCTCGCCATCACTTGCGGCAACTGGCCGGGAATGGTCTCGATGTCGATAAAAAAGTCCGTCATGATGAATCCTGAAATGGTTGATTGATAATTTCAGAATACAGAAAAGAAAAATCGGCGCGGAAATATTTTTGATGGTTTTTGAGGAGAGAAAACGATGCCAGGATGCCTGTCTTTCC
>JAISSL010000205.1 GCA_031273145.1 Zoogloeaceae bacterium
CAAAGTGGATACCCGCTTCCAGCATTTGCAGCATACTGACAGACATAAAAACTCCAGGTAAGGGTTGAACCGCCATCCGCCCTGAATCGCCGCGCATGACATGCAGCAGCACCCTTTAAGTGAGCGGATGTGAGGATTTTGAATGCAAGGCATTCAATGCTTCCAGCCGGAAGTCCGACCAGAATCTGAGGATTATAACCGACTGGATTCGATTTCGGGAAGGGGAAAATATATTTGGCGCAAGTTACAGAGGCCGAAACACTGGAAAATGGCACGGTTTGGCATGTCAGTGCTCCTTGGTTGGTTCAACATTGATCGGTTTGAATACTGCTCGTCTTAAAGGCGTTTGTGGAACAAGCCGCTTTTCTCGTAGCTCTTCTTGAGTGGGTGTAGGAAAGCTACAGGTATTGTTCATGAAAAAACCAGACCCTTCGGCTGCTGGCAAACGGCGTCTAAACACCAGCTCTCTCCCCAGTATTTCGCCTGTCTGGCTATCGACAATCTGCTCCTCCAGCTTGTACACTTTCAAGCTTATCGGTTCTCCCGGATAAGAGGAGCCGACACGTATCAGGTGGTAGCGAGCCGTTGGATGGTCAAGAAGCTCTTTGTGCCACTCACTGGTTGGCTTGGGAATAATAACCCTGGAATTTGGATATAGCTCTCCGTACAAATTTTTTTGCACCTGTCCATCGCGTCGTTTTTCAATATGTACAATCCTCTTGTCATTACGAAAATCATAGGCATCTACTTCCATGAAGCTGTATCCATCTTCTGGAATGTACGACACTCCTAATGTGGTAGTTCTATCATAGAACCCCTCGACCTCCACCTGCCGGTAAACCTTCACCCCGGCTACCTTGCACGCCTCGCTAAAGTGCGATGAAATCCAGTATTCCTCCGCCCACGGCAGAGCAGACAGAACCAGAACGGGCAGCCCCAGCCCCCCCACCTCCAACCAAGCCACCAACCCCATCTCCAACCCCTGCTTTTGAGAAACCACAACACGAGCTTGTTCAGGAGCCAGGCAACCGCCAGCATCAAGCCTGTATAGATCAAAATGGCAATCACGCCGAACGGCCCGATGAGATAGCCCACGGGACCAATTGCAGCCCACGCCCCAGACGGCAAAAGCGCCATGAGCGTAACGAGCGCCAAAGACCAGACCAGACTTCTCAAGTTTTTGTCATCCATATGCTCGCCCTCTTTCTCATTCATTCGTCAAGTTCTGCGGACTGCCGCGCAGGAACCGCCTCACGGCGCGTTTGCCGCCAGCACTGCGGCGGCGCACTCTGGCGCGGCGGGCAATTTCTTCGCCCGTAGTCACTCGGCCTTCACCGGCAAGCAACTGTTGTAGACCGCGTTCAATTGACGCCAGCAATTCCAACATTTCGGTATCCTGTTTTTTAGACATCGTATTACTCCCTGAGCCAGCTCAAAAACAAGCATGTCATTATCGTACATCGAATAGCAGACATGTCAAGCAGCCCTGAACTCATCATTCCCGCAAAGGTGTGAATCCAGTGCTTTTGCGTCTCCCCACTCCGTCATTCCCGCGTAGGCGGGAATCCAGTAAGAACATAGGGTTTTCGCATGAAGGGAATGATAGGCCACTGTGCCATACCGGTGTGAAAATACTGGATTCCCGCCTACGCGGGAATGACGAGGTGAGGTTCCCGCCTTCGCAGAAATGACGAGTGTGGGCGGGCGGCAGGTCTTGCAGACGGCATCCGCCGCCCCTACGGACAACTTAAACCATTGCCATCTAAAATACCTCGTAGGGGACGCAATCTGCGTCCCGTTACAGGTCTGGATTCCCGCCTACGTGGGAATGACGAGTAGGGGGACGCAAAAGCACTGAATGCCAGCCTGCGAACCCCAAGGTTACAAGCTGGATTCCGCGACTTCGCGCGGAATGACGGGGCAGGTTCCCGCGTTCTTCCCGCCTTCGCAGAAATGAAGGGACGAAAATGGTACTTTCAGCTACTTTTCTCTGTTCCCTGAAAAATCCGACGCGCCAGACAAAGGTCTTCCCAGGCTTTGGCCTTTTCCGGCAGATGGCGAAGCAGATAGGCCGGAAGGTAGGTCACAACCACGGGAATTTCGCCAAACCAATGGGTCTTTTTACGCAACGACCCCACTGAAGCATCGTCCTCCAACACGCTATGCGTAGCCGACCCGCCCAACAGGATAATGATGGCGGGACGAATGAGCGCAATCTGCCGCATGAGAAAAGGCCGACAAACCGCCATTTCCGCCGGTTCGGGCGTGCGGTTCCCTTCCGGGCGACATTTGACGGCATTGGCAATATAGACCTTCTCGCCCCGTTTCAAATCAATGGCGGCCAGCATGGCATCCAGCAGACGACCCGCTTGGCCTACAAACGGCTCGCCCCGCGCATCTTCTTCCGCGCCGGGACCTTCGCCAATGAACAGCCATTTTGCCGCCCGATCTCCCACGCCGGGCACCGCCTGCTTGCGATGTCGGCACAGTTCACAGGCGCGACACGCCCGAATCGCCTCCGTCAATTCCTCCCAATCCATCCCGGCAATAGCTTTTGCGCGGTCATCCAGCGCGGCTTCCGGCATCTTATGTATTTCTGGCGCGGATACAGACTGTACAGGCGCTTCACGCTCTGCGGGTAAAACCGCAGCCATCTCAGGACGTTTCGGCTTTTCCCCCATCGCTTCCCGCGTAATCTTCAGCGCCTGTTCCCTGGCGTTCGCGTTCTTCGCAACATCGCTCGGACGGTGGCTGACTTCCACCGCAACATCCGCGCGGATTTCCTCTTCTTCATCATCATTGGACACGCCGCCGCCCTGCCGCGTCTGCCAGGGGGTATAGCCCATTTCCTTCAGATAGATTTCCTGCCGCCGGTCGTGCATCATGTAGTCTCCAGAATCGGAAGGGTTGCCCGCAGAACCAGCGCGTCTTCGCGCGCGCCGGTCTGGGGGTCGGCAGAATAATAGCCCTTTCGCAAGCCCACCTGCTGAAAACCGAAATCCTGATAAAGCGCCCGCGCCATTTTGTTGGAAGGGCGCACTTCCAGAAACAGTTCCGTATTCCCTGCCAAAGCCGCGCGGGTCATGGCATGTCGCAACAAAAAAGCGCCCAATCCCTGCCGTTGCGCGGTCGGCGCAACCACGATGTTGAGCAGGTGACTTACGTCCGGCGCGTGCAGAACCAGCATAAAACCCAGCCCTGCCCCGCCGCGTCGCACTCCCCAGGCATCATGCCCCGCCTGAAAGGAATCCACAAAATGCCGTTCCTGCCAGAGAGAAACCCGCGTCTGCCGTTCCAGTTCGCAAAGCCAGGGAACGTCGCGTTCAGAGAGGGGAAAAAGCTCTGGCGCGGATGAAAAAAGGGACGCCGCCCGCAAGTTCATGCGCCCCCCCTTGCGGACAACTGCTCGGCGGAAGTCCGCGCCACCTTGTCGCGCACATAGCGCGGCACGGCAAAAGCCGGGTCAATCCCCTCTCCCCGCTTGAAGGCAAGCGCCGCCAGTTCGGCAAGCGATTTGGCATCGGGCACAAGGGTAAGCGAACATTGCCCGGAAAAGCGATCTTTCAGCACTGGATAGGCATTGAGCGCATTGCCTACGACTTTCCAGCCTGCCCCATCCGGCAGCACGATGGCATCCGGCTTGCAGAGCCTGATTTCATCCAAAAGTCGAACTCCGGTTTTTTCGCGGGCAAATGCGCCAACATACACTTCACCCATCCGCGCATCGAGCAGGCACAAGGCTTTTTCGCCCACTTCACAAGCGCGCCAGGCCAGACATTCAAGCGAACCGACGGGCAGGACGGGAATATTCAACGCGCTTGCCATCCCCTGCGCGATAGCGCATGAAACGCGCAAACTCGTGAATGCCCCCGGCCCCTGGTCAAACGCAATGGCATCCAGCGTCGAAAAACTCGTGCCCGCTTCTTGCACAAGGTGTTCCGCAAGCGGGATGAGGGT
>JAISSL010000239.1 GCA_031273145.1 Zoogloeaceae bacterium
CAATCTGTTGCTTGAGTTTCTGGATGAATCCTGGGTCGAAATCACCAACCAGAATGAGGAAAAGGTGCATTCCCGCCTGCACGAAGCCTTTTCAAGCCAGGAACTCAGGATCACGCCGCCGGTCACGATCGTCATCGGGCGCGCTTCCAGCGTTCGCCTCTATTACAAGGGGAATCCCGTCCCCTTGAAACCCAGCAGCAACGATGTCGCGGTCGTCAGATTGTAATGAGTGAAGAGCGGACTTTTTGCGGCAAACTGCCCGGACAACCGGCAACCCATTCCTGTCAGATTGGCAGAGTCCCCCTGGGAGGCAAGGCTCCGGTCGTCGTTCAGTCCATGACCAATACCGATACGGCGGATGTGGAATCAACCGCCCGTCAGTGCGCGGAACTCTCCGAAGCGGGTTCCGATCTGGTACGCATCACCGTCAACACGCCGGAAGCCGCAGCCGCCGTGCCGAAGATACTCGATCGCCTGCTGCAACTGAACTGTTCCGTTCCCCTGATTGGCGATTTTCATTACAACGGGCATCGCCTGCTGGCCGACCATCCCGCCTGTGCCGAGGCGCTTGCCAAGTACCGGATCAATCCCGGCAACGTGGGGTTCGGCAAGAACAAGGATACGCAGTTTGCGGCGCTGGTCGAGATGGCCTGTCGCTACGAAAAGCCGATACGGATTGGCGTGAATTGGGGAAGTCTGGATCAGGCGCTTCTGGCGCGGTTGCTGGACGAAAACAGCAAGCGGCACGTTCCGAAAGAAGCCTCCGAAGTCACGCGCGAAGCGATGATTACCTCTGCCCTGGAATCTGCCGATCAGGCTCAAATGCTCGGATTGCCGGAACAGCACATCATCCTCTCCTGCAAGGTATCCAACGCCCAGGATTTGATTTTCATCTATCAGGAACTGGCCGCCCGGTCGCGTTTTGCCCTGCATCTGGGCTTGACCGAGGCCGGAATGGGCATCAAGGGCATCGTCGCTTCTACCGCGCCGCTTGCCATCCTGCTGCAACAGGGCATTGGCGACACCATCCGCATCTCATTGACGCCTACTCCCGGCGCTTCCCGAACGGATGAAGTCATCGTGGCGCGGGAACTCCTGCAAAGCCTTGAGTTACGCGCCTTCATGCCGCAGGTTACCGCCTGCCCCGGATGCGGCCGCGCCGCATCCGGCTTCTTTCAGGAACTGGCGCAGTCGGTGGAAGCCCATATCCGAATGCGACTCCCCCTCTGGCGGGAAACCTATGAAGGGATAGATGCCTTGCGGGTTGCCGTCATGGGCTGCATCGTCAATGGCCCCGGCGAATCGCGCCATGCCAATATCGGCATCTCCCTGCCCGGCGCGAACGAATCCCCCAGCGCGCCAGTCTTTGAGGATGGGAAAAAAACCCAGACCTTGAAGGACGAGCATATCCTGACCGATTTTCTCAAACTGCTGGAGCGGTACGTCGAGCGTACCTATCCGAAGAAACCGACGCCGCCATGAGCCAACGCCTGCAATCCGTCCGGGGCATGAACGACATCCTGCCGCCTGATGCTATCCGCTGGGAGTGGCTTACGGCGCGGGTAGCCGATTGTCTGCGAAGATACGGCTATCTGCCCATTCAAACTCCGATTGTCGAGCCGACGCCGCTTTTTTCCCGCGCCATTGGCGAAGTGACCGATATTGTCGAAAAGGAGATGTATTCCTTCTCCGATGCCTTAAATGGCGAATCCCTCACCCTGCGCCCGGAAGGGACGGCGGGTTGCGCCCGCGCCGTCATCCAGCATGGCCTTGCAAACCAGAATGCGCTTCGCCTCTATTACATGGGCGCGATGTTCCGGCATGAGCGCCCGCAAAAAGGGCGTTACCGGCAGTTCCACCAGATTGGCGCGGAAGCCTTCGGCTTTCCCGGCCCGGATGTGGATGCCGAGCAAATCCTGCTGCTGGCGCGGCTCTGGAAGGAACTGGGGTTATCCTTCGCGCTTCAGATCAACTGTCTGGGGCAGCCGGAAGAACGCGCCCGTCACCGCGCCGACCTGATTGCCTATCTGGAAAAGCACGCAAGCGCGCTGGATGAAGAGGCGCGCCGCCGTCTCTACAGCAACCCGCTGCGGATTTTCGACAGCAAGATTCCAACAACCCAGGCCATCTGCGCGGACGCGCCGGAATTGCCGGACTACTTAGGCGAAGACTCTCGCGCCCACTTTGCGGGCGTGACCCGGATTCTTGCTGAGGCGGGGATAGCTTTTACCGTCAATCCTCGTCTGGTACGCGGCCTCGATTACTACAACCTGACGGTCTTTGAATGGATCACCGACGCTCTGGGCGCGCAGGGAACCGTCTGCGCGGGCGGGCGCTACGATGGCCTGATCGCGCAACTGGGCGGCAAGCCCACCCCCGCCTGCGGCTTTGCTATCGGCATGGAGCGCATTCTCGAACTCATCGGTCAGGATAACGCCCGTGGAGAAGAAGCGCCGGATATGTACGTCGTCCATCAGGGCGAAGGCAACGGCGAACGGACGGGCAAACTGGCCTTTCAGGCGGCGGAACAGTTGCGTGACGCGGGCTATCGGGTCATCCTCAATTGCGGCGGCGGCAGCTTCAAGTCGCAAATGAAAAAAGCCGACGCCAGCGGCGCAGATTACGCAATAATCATTGGCGACAACGAAGCGGTAGCACAATCCGTACTCGTCAAACCCTTGCGGGATGCCGGACGCGAACAGGAACAAGTCCCCTTCCCGAATCTCACCCCCTTTTTCTCTCACCATTTTTCGCACAGGAAAAACTAATCATGGCTGTCTACGATCTGGAAGAACAGGAACAAATCGAAAATTTCAAAGCCTGGTGGAACCGCTATGGCACGCTCGTCACCTGGATACTCTGCGTTCTTGCCATTGCCTCCGTGGGCTGGCAGGGCTGGCAATGGCGACAGAACAAGCTCTCTGCCGAAGCCGGGACGATTTTCATGTCCCTGCAACAGGCAATCAACAGCGACAATGTGCCGCAGGTAAAACTCCTGGCGGGCGAATTGACCGAAAAATTCGGCAGCACTTCGTATGCGCCGCTAGGGGTGCTTCTGGCGGCCAAACACGCCATCCTCATGGATGACCCGCAAACCGCCCGCCTTCAACTTGCCTGGGTGGTCAAACATGGCGGGCACGAGATTACCGATATTGCCCGCCTGCGTCTGGCGGGACTGCTTCTTGATGCCAGGGAGTACGAAGGGGCACTGCGCGAACTGGAACCCAAGCCCGCTGCCGCCTTTGCCGCCGCCTACGCCGAATTGCGCGGCGACATCCATGTGGCGGAAGGTAAGCTCGAAGAAGCAAGAGCCGCCTACAGGGAAGCCGTTTCTCTCCAGCAACAAGCTCTGAATGAAAAGGCAGGCGAGGAAAAAAAGGGCACTCCGGCAGAAGATACGGTTGAAGAACCTCAAATCTCGCCCTTGCTGCAACAAAAACTGGACGCGCTTGGGGGAACCGCCTGATGCGTCGCGCCCTTGCGCTTCTGCTGCTGGCATCCGGTCTTGCCGGATGCTCGACCCTGAACCCCTTTTCCAGTGGCGACATGGCGAAATTGCCCGACTTTGAGGAAAAAGCCAGTCTCCATTCCCTGTGGCGCTATTCCATCGGCAAGGCTGGGGATGCCGTGTTTTATCCGATGGTTGTCGGCAATACGGTGTTCATCGCGGCTGCCAACGGCACTATCGCGCGACTGGAAAACGGCGTGGAACAATGGCGCGTCAAGACCGGCAAGCCCATTTCCGCCGGAGTTGGCAGCGATGGCGAACGGGTCGTCGTCGGCACGCGCCAGGGTGAGGTGCTTGCCTTTTCCGCCAGTGATGGCACGCCCTTGTGGCAGGCGCAAACCAGCAGCGAAATTCTCGTCCCGCCGCTGGTCGAAGGCGATATGGTCATCGTGCGCGGCGGCGATGACCGGGTTGAAGCCTATGATGGGGAAGGCAAGCGAAAATGGTTTTATCAACGGCCAATGCCCAACCTCTCGTTGCGAAATACCGCGCCGATGCTGTTTGCCGGTCAGTTCATCCTGACCGGCTTTCCCGGCGGCAGGCTGCTTGCCCTATCCGAACAAAACGGCGCGCCGGTCTGGGAAGGGACGGTGGCGCTGCCCAAGGGCGCGACCGAACTTGAGCGCATTGCCGACGTAGTCTCGCCGCCCGCCGCCATCAAAAGCACCGCCTGCGCGGTTGCCTTTCAGGGGCGGGTGACCTGTTTTGATTTTTCGCAGAACGGCAGCGCCATGTGGTCGCGCGACATTTCTTCCTGGGCTGGGCTTTCCGTGGATTCGCGCAGCGTTTTCGCTACCGATGACGAAAGCGCCATTCACGCGCTTGACATTACTACGGGCAGCAGCCGCTGGAAAATGGATCGCCTGCTGCGCCGCAAACTCACCGCGCCGCAGGTTGTTGGCAGCAGTTATCTGGCGGCGGGCGATGTGAAAGGCTATGTGCACATCATCGAGCGCATCAGCGGCCTCTTGGTCGGGCGCAAGCGGATTGACCGTTCTCCCATTCTCGTGATGCCCGTGCGCCTCTCCGACAACCAGATTCTGGTGCAAACCCGAAAAGGCACCATCGAGGCGCTGGAAGTCCGCTAACGCCAATTCGCCATGAAAAAACCCGTCGTTGCGCTGATCGGTCGTCCCAATGTCGGCAAATCCACGTTATTCAACCGTTTGACCCGGAGCCGGGACGCGCTGGTGGCCGACTTTCCGGGACTGACCCGCGACCGCCACTATGGACATGGGCGAGTTGGCGACAAGCCTTTTCTGGTCATTGATACCGGGGGATTCGAGCCGCTTGCCAAGGAGGGAATTTTTTCCGTCATGGCAGAGCAGACGGAAGAAGCCATCGTCGAGGCCGATGCCATCGTTCTGGTCGTCGACGGGCGTGACGGCTTGACGCCGCAAGACCGGGAAATTGCCGCCCGATTGCGAAGGGCAGAGCGTCCCATCGTGGTTGCCGTCAACAAGGCGGAAGGAATGCGGCATGGGGTCATTACCGCTGAATTTCACGAACTCGGCCTGGGTGAACCGGAATCCATCTCCGCCGCGCATGGCGAGGGAGTTAATGCCCTGATTGAGCGCATACTTGCGCCCTTTCCCGCTGAGATTGCGGCAGAAGAAAAAAGCCAACCTGCCTTGAAAGTCGCCATTGTTGGGCGTCCCAATGTCGGCAAATCCACCCTGATTAATACTCTGGTGGGCGAAGAGCGCGTGATTGCCTTTGATGAGCCTGGGACGACCCGCGATGCCATTGATGCGGATTTTGAGCGGAACGGCATCCAGTACCGATTGGTCGACACTGCCGGGTTACGCAAAAAGAGCAAGGTTTTTGAGACGATAGAAAAATTCTCCGTCGTCAAGACCCTGCAAGCCATTGAGAGCGCGCAGGTGGCGGTGCTCATGCTGGATGCAAGGCAGGATATTTCCGATCAGGACGCGCATATTGCCGATTTTGTGGCGCAAAGCGGGCGCGCGCTGGTCGTTGCCATCAACAAATGGGACGGGCTGGATGCCTACAGGAAAGAACAGATCAAGCAGATAGTGAGCTTTAAATTGAAGTTCATTGATTTTGCCCGCTTTCATTTCATTTCGGCGCGGGAGAACACTGGCATTGACAAGCTCTTTACGTCGGTCAATCAGGCGTATGCCGCCGCCACCAAAAAGCTCTCCACGCCTAAATTGACCCGGGTCCTGCTGGATGCGGTTGCCCGCCAGTCCCCGCCCCGCCACGGCGCATCCCGCCCCAAGATGCGCTACGCGCACCAGGGAGGCATGAATCCCCCGATCATCGTCATTCATGGAAACGCTCTGGAACGCATCCCGGAGAGTTATCGCCGCTATCTGGAAAATACCTTTCGGGAGGCGTTCCGGCTTGCCGGCACGCCGCTCCGCCTGCAATTCAACACCAGCCACAACCCCTACGCCGA
>JAISSL010000008.1 GCA_031273145.1 Zoogloeaceae bacterium
GAAAGCCTGCGACAAGCGGCATCGTCCGTTGCGGGCGCGGAAGGCATCGTCTACGGCCTGTTTCTCTCCATTCCAGGGATCAAGCTCGGGCTGCTGTCCCGGCAGGAAAAACTGATTCCCCCTGCGGCGTTGCCTGTGGCGAAGGAACTCAACTGGTGGCTGCATTCGCAACCGGAAGGGGCGCGTTACCGTCTCGTCTGGCTTGACCTGGTCATGCCTACCTTGCGCGCCGCATCAAAAGGCGAATGCCTGACTTTGCTCATAAACGCGAAATTCATGATTCAAGGTCGAGGCGATGGGCGTATTCTCTGCCCCAGTGAATTTGCCTTTTACAGCATTCTGGAAAATACCCTGCTGCCGCCTTTGGAGCGTAGCTCATCGTCTCGTGAACCATTGTATCGGTTGGTTGCCAAGGTGCTGGCGTTCATTGCTTACGCCGGACATAAAGATGTGAAGATGGCAAAAGCCGCTTATCAGGCGGCGATGGCGCATTCTCATTCTCCCGCCCGTAAAGAGGTTCCCTTTCCAGACCGGGAAGAATGGTCTCTCCCTGACTTTTCCCAGACGCTTTTGTGTCTTGCGCGGGCTACGCCGCTGTACCGGAAAAAGATTCTGGAAGCGTGCGCGATTGCCATCCAGCATGATGGCAAGATTACGCCAGTGGAAAACGAGTTGCTCCGCGCCTTCACGCAAGCTCTCGATTGTCCCGCGCCGCTTGCCGTCTCCCCGCCAAAGGCCGAGAGTAGCGCAAGCAACAATCCAGCGCGCGCCCCCAAAAAACGACCGAAAGGCAGGCCATGAATTCATCTGAAAATACAAACGAAGACCGTTCTTCCGATGAAGAAATCGCCGCCTGCGATGAAATCATCCACCGTTTGCGCGGCGACGATTCATTTGAGGCGCGGATGCAGGTCGCAGAGGCGCTCGGTAACAAGGGGAGCGCCCTGGAAGAACAAGACCAATACGGGGAAGCAAGTGACCTGTTTGAGGAAGAAATTGCCATCTATGATGAAATCATTCGTCGTTTGAGCAACGACGCCTCCCCCAAAGCGCGCGCGCAGGTCGCAACGGCGCTTAATCACAAGGGGCTGAGCATGGAAGTGAGGAGATATGACGACGAGGCAGCAATAATCCTCTATGAGGAAATCCTCCAACGATTTGGCAACGACGATTCCCCCGATGTGCGTTATCAGGTTGCAATAGCGCTTAACCAAAGGGCATTTCTCCTGGGGGAATGCGACAAAGCTGAGGAAGAAATTGACAGCTATGATGAAGTCGTCCGTCGTTTTGGCAACGATGATGATCCCGGTATGCGCGAGCAGGTCGCATCGGCGCTCTATTTAAAGGGTCTTAACCTGGGGAAGGACAAGGCTGAGGAAGCCATCATTGCCTATGATGAAGTCGTCCGCCGTTTTGGTAACGACGATTCCCCCCGTATGCGCGAGACGGTCGCGGAGGCGCTCTGCAACAAGGGCATTATCCTGGAAGGACAGGGCAAGGTTGAGGAAGCCATCGTCCTCTATGAGGAAGTCGTCCGCCGTTTTCGCAATGACGATTCCCCCGGTATGCGCGAGACGGTCGCAGAGGCGCTCCGCGCAAAGGGTTTTGCCTTGGGAAAACAGGGCAAAACCGGAGAAGCCATCGCGGCGCATGACGAGTTTGTCCAGCGCTTTGGCAACAGCTTTAGCAACAGGTCGAGCAGATGGGTTGCAGACGCGCTCCATGAAAAGGGCTTTCACCTGTTGCAACAGGGCAAGGTCAGGGAAGCTATCGCCGCCTATGACGAGCTTATCATGCGGTTTGGCGACTACGCCTCGGATGATTATGTGCGCGAAAAGGCAATAAGCGCGCTCGAAGACAAGGCCGCGCTTCTGGAACAACAGGGCAAAGCCGACGAAGCCATTGCCGCGTATGACAAACTCGCCCGCCAGTTTGGCAACGACGAGGTGATCTACATCCGCATAAGCGCCGCAGAGGCGCTTGCCAAAAAAGCCGTCCTTCTGAAAAAACAGGGCAAGACCGGGGAAGCCAACGCCGCCTATGACGAGATTACCCGGCGGTTCGGCAACGACCCGACGTCTTACGTGCGTAAACAAGTCGCAAAGATACAAAAAGAACGGCACAAGACAAGGAGAAGGCTTATCTATGCCGTCATGATTCTTCTTATTGGCGCGTTCTGCTTCTATAGCGACGAAATCTGGTTCTATGGCGAAGAAATCCGCCTGCGGTTTATGGACGCCACGAGCACGCAGTCCGCAGCGGAGCTTCTCGACAAGGGTTTTATCCTGAACAAACAGGGCAAAGACAGGGAAGCCCTTGCAGCCTATGACGAGGCAATTCGACGGTTCGGCAACGACCCAGACCCCGCCATTCGCGCGCGCGTCGCACATGCGCTCTTCAGCAAGGGTTTACTTCTGGTAAAACATGGCAGATATGAAGAAGCCTTCGCCCTTTATGACGAAGCTATCGAACGCCTTGGCGACACTCAGGAACCTGCCGCGCGCGAACAGGCCGCCATCGCGCTCTTCGGCAAGGGCATGCTCCTGACGCAACGGGGCAAAGCCGAAGAAGCCATCGCCACCTATGACGAGCTTGACCGGCGATTTGGCGACGACTCAAACCCGGTTGTGCGCGAACAGGTTGCATGGGCGCTCGCCTTCAAGGGCATCCACCTGTGGCAACAGGACAAGGCTGAGGATGCCCTCGCCGCCTACGACACGGCTATCCAACGGTTCGGCAACGACGATGCGCCCGGTGTGCGCGAAAAAGTCGGGCTGGCGCTCTTTGGCAAGGGCGTCCTTCTGGAGAAGCAGTACACAATCGAAGAAGTCCTTACCGACCATGGCCTCCATCAGAAGAAACAGTACGACCACGAAGGCGCCATTGCCGCCTATGACGAGGCTACCCGGTATTTCGGCGACGCCCCGTCGCACGCCGTGGGCGAACAGGCCGTAGCCGCGCTCTCTTTCAAGGGAGAACTCCTGGAGAAACTGGGCAAGGTTGAGGAAGCCCTCACGGCCTATGACGAGACCATCCGACGTTTTGGCGATGTTCAAGACCCTCATATCCGCGAACTGGTCGCAAAGGCGTTCTTCAACAAGGGGGAACTCCTGTGGCGGAAACTACACAAGGATGCGGAAGCCCTCGCGGCCTATGACGAGACTATCCGGCGTTTCAGCGACGACTCAAACCCGGTTGTGCGCGAACTGGCCGCAGAAGCGTTCCTCAGGAAGGCGCATCTCCTGGCGATGCAGGGTAAAGCCGACGAAGCCATCGCCGTCCGTGACGAATTCGGTCGGCGCTTTAAGGACGATCCGTCCGTCAAAAAAAAGCTGTTCGTAATGACAGCTCTCCTCAACTTCGTCCTGGGGGAAAAAATGCCGGACATCCGTACACTCATGGAAAACACAGAGGCAGAGGAATAAACGATCCCGTGTAGAATAAGCAAGGGACAAGAACAGGCAGCGCCATGAAACCATCTGATGAAATAGCCACGGGGCGGCCTCGCTCGCTCAAATCAGCGCAGACGTGCGGACAGACGCATGGCGACGTGGATAGTTTTTTGCGCGAATTTCTCGATGCGTTTTATACCGAACAGGACAGGGAAGAACGCGCGCTCATGCTGGTCGAAGAACCGCCCTTGAGCGATAACGACCGCCAGAATGCCTACCTTGCGGCAGTCGCCGAGCATCTGGCGTTATGCAACCATCTCCCTATCCCGGACTGGACGCAGGCTCCCACGCGCTTCCTGAAACGCGCCTTCTTTCCGGCGGGACTGGAATCGTTGAAGGCCACGCTCCTTATGGAAAGTCCGACCGCCTTTCGCCGCAGAATGATTTTCGTCGGCGCCGATCCCCTCTACCGGCCTCGCAAGGCTGCGTAAACATTGAGACGAGAACATCATGGCACTCCTTGAAAAAGAGGACATCCTGCGCGGCTTGCAAAAAATCAATGCTAGGGCAAAAGAAGCCGGGATGATTATTGACATTTCCATCTACGGCGGCGCGGCGCTGGCAATTGCCTTCGACATTCGCCGCGCAACCAGGGACGTAGATGCCGTTGTGCGTGGCGCGCCGGACTTTCTCCGAAAAGCGGCGGCGGAAGTCGCCGCTTCCGAAGGATGGCCGGAAAACTGGCTGAACGATGGCGTCAAAGGCTTCACGTCGGCTCATGAAAAGATGCGCCTCATGGAACATTTCAGCGTTTCGGATTCCGGCGGCCTGCGGATATATACGCCCGCGCCGGAATACTTGTTCGCCATGAAGTGCATGGCAATGCGCCCGGAAGGCATTGAAGGCTCGCACGACATTTCGGATATTGAGGCGCTGGCCGATATAGCCCACATCGGGGATGTAGAAACGGCGTTAGCCGTTGTGGAATCGTTTTACCCTGCATCCCGCATTCCGCCGAAAGTCCGGTTCGGCATTGAGGAAATCATGGTGCGGGTGGCAAAACGCCGGGAATCTGAACCCGATAGCGGCAGGTTGCCGTAAAGGCGCATAAACCGCCATTACTGCGTTTTCTTCCCCAATCCGCCCAGCAGGGCGGCAACCGGGCGGATGGGGCGCTTCAAGGGCGCGGAGTGGGGCGCGGATGCCGGGACAAGCGCATTTTCGGCAAGGGGCGCTTCATCCGGCACGGCGAGTCTTGGCACATAAGGCTTGGAAAAATCGAAGCCATCGGCGGCAATCATGACCGCCTTTTGCGCCTTTTCCGCTTTTTCGTTGGAGCGCCCCTGCCGGGGACGCGCCCCCCGGCTGTTGCTTGCAACCGGCGCTCTGACCGGCTGTCTGCCCGGAGTCGGCGTCTCGCATTCCGGCTCGAAACCGGGCAGCATGATCTGCTCAATCCTGAATTTAATCAGCTTTTCGATTTCAACCAGATAACGCTGTTCCAAAGGCGTCATGAGAGAAATTGCCTGTCCGTGCCGTCCCGCCCGTCCGGTGCGGCCAATGCGATGCACGTAATCTTCCGGGACATGCGGCAGCTCAAAATTGATGACATAAGGCAAATCCTCGATGTCCAGCCCCCGCGCCGCCACATCCGTGGCAACCAGAACCTGAATATTCCCGCCCTTGAAGCCATCCAGCGCCTTCAGGCGTTCGCCCTGGCTTTTGTCGCCGTGAATGGCATTGACGCCAAAGTTCGCGCGTTGCAGTTCGCGGGCAAGCCGCGCGCATTCCTGCTTGGTACGGGTAAAGACAATACATTGCCGGATTTCGCCGGTCTGCAAAAGATGGATAAGCAACGCGCGCTTGCGCCCCTCGGATACCGGATAGACTCGGTGCGTCACGGTATCGGACACCTGATTGCGCCGCGCAACTTCGACCAGAATTGGCATCTTCAGGATGGAATCGGCAAGGCGCTTGATTTCATCGGAAAAGGTGGCGGAAAAAAGCAGGCTCTGCCGCTTTTCGGGCAGCAGATTCAGAATCCGCTTGATGTCCGGGATGAATCCCATGTCCAGCATCCGGTCGGCTTCATCCAGCACCAGCGCCTGAACCTCATGGAAATGGACGCTTTTCTGTTCGATGTGGTCAAGCAGGCGTCCGGGCGTCGCCACCAGAATTTCCACGCCCCGGCGTAATTCGGCAATCTGTGGTTTTACGTCCACGCCGCCAAAGGCGCACATGGCGCGAAGCGGCGTATGCTTGGCGTAAGTCCTGACCGATTCAAAGACCTGCAAGGCCAGTTCACGCGTAGGAGTCAGCACCAGCGCGCGGACGGGATGCCGCGCCGGGGAAGGGCTGGCATTGGCATAGGGCAGGAGCCGTTGCAGAATGGGCAGGACGAAGGCCGCCGTCTTGCCGGTGCCGGTCTGCGCGCCGCCCATGATGTCCTGTCCGGCAAGGATCAGGGGGATGGCTTCTGCCTGAATCGGCGTCGGCGTCGCGTAACCGGCGTCCGCAATGGCTTTCAGCAATTCCGGCACCAGGCCGAGCGTGGCAAAGGCAGGCGGCGGGGCGGGTTCGCCTTCCGGGGGTGTGTGATGTCTGTTCATGAGACAGCCATTATACGCGCCATGACAGAGGAAGATTGCGACAGAACGCAATGATATGGGTAGAATTACGCCTTATGAAATTCAATCCTCAATCCATCTTTCGCTGGTTTCGCTCGCCCTACCTGTGGTTTACGCTCGCGGCGCTGGTTTTGGGCGGACTGGTGGGGTACGACCAGTTCGGCGGCGGCAGCGTATTCGGCGCTCGCAAGGCGGCGCGGCTGGAAGCCGAAGGCAATGCGGTAGGCGGCGGCTGCCGCCAGTCCGGGCGCGCTATCGAAGATTGCTATTCCATCTATACCTGGCTGCCGAAAGAAGCGGTATTCGACGGCTGGCTGGAGATGGATGTCTATATGCGGGAAAACAATCTGGTGACCATTCCGCCGCTCCTGCCGCCCGCGCAACCGCCCGCGCCGCCGCCTGCGCCAGTAGCGCCTGAGCCGCCCAAAAAACCTGAAACCAGCAAGAAGAAAAAGCGGTCGAGCGCCAAGGAAGAAGCTGAAGAGGCGGAAGAAGCAGAGAAGAAAGCGGCTGCGGCTGCGCCCGCGCCTGCTGTAACGCCTGCGCCTGTCCCCCTGCCGGTCTATACGCCGCCGCCTGCGCCGTCTACGCCGACACCGGTGCCTTTGCCTCTGGCGCCTTCCATACCGGATGATGAACCCATGCCGCCGCCCGACGCATTCGTAGCGCCGCCCAATGCAGTCGCGTCTTTCCAACCCTGAGCCTTCCTGAAAAACCGTCATGCGCCACGCTGAAGTCACTCGCAATACCCTGGAAACCCAGATTCGGGTTCACCTCAATCTGGATGGCACGGGAGAAGCGCATCTGGATACGGGCGTTCCCTTTCTCGACCATATGCTTGACCAGATTGCCCGACATGGGCATTTCGATCTGGAAATCATCGCGCGAGGCGATTTGGTGATTGACGCGCACCATACCGTTGAAGATATTGGAATTGCGTTGGGACAGGCCATCACCCAGGCGGTTGGCGACAAAAAGGGATTGACCCGTTACGGACATGCCTATGTGCCGCTGGATGAATCGCTTTCCCGCGTGGTTGTTGATCTTTCCGGGCGGCCGGGGCTTTTCATGGAAGTGGATTTTTCCCGCGCCACGGTCGGGCAATTCGATACCGAACTGGTTGAGGAATTTTTCCGCGCCCTGGTCAATCATGCGGGGCTGACCCTGCACATTGACAACCTGAAGGGGAAAAATACCCACCATCAGGCGGAGAGCATTTTCAAGGCGTTTGCCCGCGCCCTTTCGATGGCGCTCACGCTCGACCCGCGTAGCGCCGACAGGATTCCCTCCACCAAGGGCACGCTTGGATGAGCATTGCCGTCATTGATTATGGCATGGGCAATCTGCGCTCGGTTGAGCAAGCCCTGAACGCGACGGCGGCAGGCGAAGCCATCCGGGTGACTTCTTCGCCGGAAGAAGTGATGCAGGCCGAGCGCGTGGTTTTTCCCGGACAGGGCGCCATGCCGGATTGCATGGCGGAACTGGAACGTCGCAATCTGAAAGAGGCGGTGCTTGCCGCTGCGGCAGAAAAACCCTTTTTGGGCATCTGCATCGGGTTGCAAATGTTGTTTTCGCACAGCGAAGAGGGCGATTCGCCGGGGTTGAACCACTTTATGGGACAGGTTGTCCGCTTCCCGGACGCAATGCGCGCCCCCAATGGGGAACGCCTGAAAGTGCCGCACATGGGCTGGAACGCGGTACGGCAGGAAGTACCCCATCCGCTTTGGCAGGGCATTGCCGATGAGGCGCGGTTTTACTTTGTGCACAGCTATTACGTTGTGCCGGAAGATGCCTCGTTGCGGGCGGGCAGTTGCGAATACGGATTACGCTTTACCTCGACGGTGGCGAAGGCTAATATCTTCGCCGTGCAGTTTCACCCGGAAAAAAGCGCGCGGGATGGCCTGCAATTGCTTTCCAACTTCGTGCGCTGGAACCCTTGAGTTTTTCGCCATGCTGATAATTCCCGCCATTGACTTGAAAAACGGACAATGCGTCCGTTTGAAACAGGGTTTGATGGAACAGACCACCGTCTTTTTCGACCGTCCCGCAGAGGCCGCGCGGCTTTGGCTGGATGCGGGCGCGCGCCGCCTGCATCTGGTTGATCTGGATGGCGCTTTTGCGGGCGCGCCCAAGAACCAGAGCGCCATCCGGGAGATTTTGCGGGAAGTGGATGATGCCATTCCGGTGCAACTGGGCGGCGGCATCCGGGATTTGGATACCATTGAGCATGGGCTGGATATGGGGCTTTCCTATGTGATTATCGGGACGGCGGCCGTGAGAAATCCGGGTTTTGTGCGGGATGCCTGTTCGGTTTTTCCCGGTCATGTCATCGTCGGGCTGGATGCCAGGGATGGCAAGGTGGCGACCGAAGGCTGGTCGAAGCTGACCGGGCATGAAGTCGTTGATCTGGCGAAGAAGTACGAGGATTACGGCGTTGAAGCCATCGTCTATACCGACATCGGGC
>JAISSL010000127.1 GCA_031273145.1 Zoogloeaceae bacterium
TAGCAATGGAATCCTCAAATTCCCGGCCTTCCAATACATCCTCATTGGTTATTTTGTACTCTCCTTCGAAGAAGCGGGTCTGTCGTATACCGATAAGGGTCCCCGTATCCAGTACCCAAGCGCCGTCCAATTCGCCGGGTCTGCCGAGTTATCGAGCGCCTTCATGTCGCGGCGATCCAGATTGACGCCGACCAGCAAGCCGCCGCCGCCGCCAAAATTGACCAGAGTCGACCAGCCGGTCTGTTCGGGGGGAATGGACGCATTCCCCACCGAGAGCGGCACAATCGAGGCGTAATCCACGTTGACCCCATCCCTGCACCCAAAGCCGGTCAGGAGATAGCCATTGGAATTTTCGATCAGCCCCTTGTTGTTCAGGTGAAACTGACCGTTGCGGCTGTAGTAAGCCGCCGAATCATTCGCGGTTTTCTGAAAGCGGAAAAAGCCATTCCCGTTGATTGCCATGTCCAGGCCATTGCCCGATGTGGAGATATTGCCCTGGGTGAAATTCTGCTGCACCGCCATCAGGCGCGAACCAATGCCGATCTGGGTCGCCGCAATGCCGTTCAGCGCGCCCGCATAGACATCGGCAAAATGCGCCTCGGAACCCTTGAAGCCGACCGTGCTGGCGTTGGCAATGTTGTGGCTCACCACGTCCAAGCCTTTCGCAAAGACGTGAAGTCCTGAAATTCCTGCATGAAATGCCATGATAATTCTCCTTTTTTTATGAAACGCTTGAGGAAGCCCCGCCTTTCGGCAAGGGATGCCTCATGACTATCTTGGGGAAGCCACAGGCTCCCGGTTTACATTCGTCCCGCGCAATGCCGCCCTTCATGGCATACATCGCGCAAGACCCGTCGTCAAAATACCTGCCGAACCGCGTCCAGTCTGATACTGCCCAGACCCAGAACGTCCAGCATGAATCCGTTGTTTCCTCTTACCAAGGCAGAGACCATGCCAACCTGCAAGGTTTTGTTCAAAACCGGCGCGCCATCCAGACTCGACGCAATTTCAAAAGAGTAAAAACCGGGATTGAGCGGATTGCCTTCATTGTCGGTGCCGTCCCAGTAAAGCACCTGGGAACCTTCATTCTGTTGCCCCAGATTCTGACGCTTCACTTCCATGCCGCTCGCGTCCCGAATGACGACTTCCACCGCGTCCGCCGGCGAAGGCAGATCAACGCCAAAAAGTCCGCCATCGTCGGTCAGCATCATCTGATTGCCCGGCGCCAGGATATTTTTGCCGATCAAATTTGCCGCTTGCAGGGAAAGCGCCTCGTCATAACTGGAAAGCAGGGTATTCATGGTGACGTTCAGCTTCTCCAGCCCGGAGACCATGTTCATCTGCGCCAACTGCGAAGTCATCTCCGCGTTTTCCATCGGATTCAAGGGGTCCTGATTTCGCAACTGGGCGAGAAACAAGGTCATGAAACGGTTGCTCATCTCCTCAACCGCCGACTGCTCCGTCTTCTTGGTCGCCGAAGTGCCGTTGATGGAATCAATGATGTCTGTCGTGAGTGCCATTTTCCTTCTCCTTCAAAATTACTGGCCGGTGCCAATCTGCAAGGTTCGCATCAGCATCTGCCGCGCGGTATTCATGACCTCCACGTTGCTCTGATACGAGCGCGAAGCCGAAATCATGTTTACCATCTCCTCAACCGGGTCTACGTTGGGCATCCGCACATAACCCTTCTCATCCGCCAGCGGATTGTAAGGATCAAAATTCATGCGGTACGGCGCGGCAGATTCCACAATCTGCGTCACCTTGACGCCCTGGGATGACTCATCCTTCTCATAGAGCGGCGTCGCCTGAAACACCACCTGCTTGGAACGATACGGCGAACCATTCGCCGTCGTGGTGCTATCCACGTTGGCAATGTTGGACGCTACCGTGTTCAAACGGATGGATTGCGCCGTCATCGCGCTCGATGAGATTTTGAACACATTAAAAAGACTCATGCCGTTTCTCCTTGTCCCTTTAACCCTGGTTGCCCGAAATGGCCGAACGCAAGCCGGAAAACTTCTGGGTCAGGAATTGCGTGAGAATTTGATATTGCAGACTGTTGTCCGCAATCTCGCCGCGCTCGACATCCATATCCACCGTGTTGCCATCCACCGCCGACTGGTACTCCGTCCGGTAAAGCAGAGGCACCAGACTGCCCGCCATATCAGGCGGCGGAATATGATGCTCGTGCGTCAGCACCATCGGTATCTTGCGCGTCTTGATGCCCGTCTCAGGATCAACCGGCTTCAAATGCCGCTTATTACTGCGGGCAAGCGCCAGCTCGCCTTCCTTAAGCTCGTCATCCACCTCTTTTCTGCGCTCTGCGTAGGTTTTCTTGAAATCGAAATCCCGCGCCTTGTAATAAGGCGTGTCCGCATTGGCAATGTTGGAAGCCAGCACCTGCTGCCGAAAGGTCCGCAGGTTCATCGCTTCCATATAAGCCGAAATGTGAGACTGAATGGTACCGCCAATCATGAAAAACACTCCTGAAAGTTTCCTCCTGACAAAGCAATTCCCGTGCCTGTCTTGCGGACG
>JAISSL010000012.1 GCA_031273145.1 Zoogloeaceae bacterium
GTTTTCTGGTTCTTCGCGGGCGACGATTTTTTCCGGGCAGTTGCGTTGAGCCAGGTTGATGATTTCTGGAGCGATATGACAATTGCTGCGCGTCGAAAAAAAGACCTTGACCTTGGGCATCAGCAATGAATCGTTCTGTTCGATTACGACTCCGATTCGCCCGGAGTTGAGCCGAACCAGCGAGCCGACGGGATAAATCCCCAGGCTTTTCACGAAGACGCGGAACAGATCCATATCAAGATGCCCATTCCAGCACGACATCTTATGCAGGGAGTCGGCGGGATCCCAGCCCTCCTTGTAGGGGCGTTGCGAGGTAATGGCATCGTATACGTCGCAGATGGCGCTCATCCGGGCGAAAAGCCCGATTTCTTCGCCTTTCAAGCCGCGCGGATAGCCACTTCCATCCAGTTTTTCATGGTGGGCGTAGCAGACATCCATGACTTCGGCAGAAACCGATCCACTCTCCTGCAGGATTTCACAACCCAGCAGCGGGTGATGTTTTATGATTGTAAATTCTTCGTCGGTTAGCTTGCCGCTTTTGTTCAGGATTTCCAGCGGCACGCGCGTCTTGCCGATATCATGAATCATGCCTGCCAGTCCCGCGTTGCGGATGTGTTCTTCGGAAAACTGCATTTGCCGCGCCAGCGCAACCATCAGGGCGCAGACGGCAATCGAGTGCATGTAGGTGTAGTTATCGGCGGTTTTCAGGCGGGCGATGCTCACGAGCGCGGCGTTGTTTCGCATGACGGAATCTGAAATCTCATTGACCAGAGGGAGTACCTGCTCAGGCTCAAGCGCGCGTCCCATGCGGACTTCCTGAAACAGGTTGGTCACGGTATCCCGCGCTCTGGCGCAGATTTTGGCGGCGCGCTCGACTTCGGCGCGCATGGTGACCGGCTGGATTTCCGGCCTGCCTGATATGGTCTGGATGAGCGGGATGTCTTTTTCCGCTTCCTCGTTGGCCTTTCCGGCAACATCCAGCCCGCGCTCCGTATCAATCCAGACTTCCCGCAAGGAGCTATTCTGCATACGGCGCAGGTCTTCGGGATCGGAGAGGAGGAACTGGGAACGCCAGAATGGATGATTCATCCATGAGCCGCAGAACTCCTGGATGTACATACCGGTCTTGACGTGCGAGACATTGATTCGTTTTAGCATGTCTCTATTATATATGACAAAATGAATGCGGTTGAACAGATAACAGACGGTTTTTCAATCGCCGTCGACAAGACCTCTCGGCAAGACCCACATGACCAAAAATTTGCTGCATTGCAAAAAAAGTTCGGCGCGAATGGACATTTTTTGATAGCATCCCAATCTCTTTCACTGCACACCAAAAGGATAATTCATGAATCAACGTGTCGCACTCGTAACAGGCGCCATGGGCGGCCTGGGTACCGCTATCTGCCAATCCCTCGCAAAAGCAGGGCACAAGGTCGTCGCGGCCTATTTCCACCATGCCGACAACCATGACGAATGGCTGGCCGAACAGGCCGCCGCCGGCTTCAAGGACTTCATCGCTGTCCCCGGCGATGTCTCCGATCTGGCCTCGGTACAGGCAATGGTAGCGGAAGCCGAACAAAAAGCTGGCCCCATTGATATTCTCGTGAACAACGCCGGGATTACCCGCGACAAGATGTTCGCCAAGATGGAACGGGAACAATGGGACGCGGTCATCAACACCAACCTGACCAGTCTCTTCAACGTCACCAAGCAGGTTTCAGCCAAAATGGCCGAACGCGGCTGGGGACGCATCATCAACATCTCCTCCATCAATGGCGTCAAGGGCCAGGCCGGACAGGCCAACTACTCCGCCGCCAAGGCCGGCGTGATCGGCTTTACCAAGGCGCTGGCGCAGGAACTGGCCAACAAGGGCGTGACCGTCAATGCCATCGCCCCAGGCTACGTCGCCACCAAAATGGTCATGGCCATTCGGGAAGATGTCCTGAAAGGCATCGTGGATTCCGTCCCGATGAAGCGTCTTGCCAAACCGGAAGAAATCGGCTTTGCCGTCACCTTCCTGGCAGATGAGTTGTCCGGCTTTACTACCGGCGCAACGCTCAACATCAACGGCGGTCTGTACTTCCAGTAACAACCGTCTCCGCAAACCAGAACGGGGCTTCACAAAAGCCCCGCTTTTGTGAAGCCCATTTTTTCGCGCCCCAATCCCCCATAAGGAGATTCACATGGCTGAACCGATCCGGCAAATCAAGAAATACCCGAACCGCCGCCTTTACGATACGCTCACCAGCAGCTACATCACCCTTGCCGACGTCAAGGAAATGGTCTTGCAGTTCGAGCATTTTCAGGTCGTTGATGCCAAAAGCGGCGAAGACTTGACCCGCAGCATCCTCCTGCAAATTCTTCTCGAAGAAGAAAGCGGCGGTCTTCCGCTCTTTTCCAGCGAACTGTTGAGCCTGATTATTCGCCTCTACGGCAAAGCCACGCAGGGAATGCTCGGAAAATATCTGGAAAACAACATCCACTCCTTTCTCGAATTCCAGCAAAGGCTACAGGAACAATCCCGCGCCGTTTTCGGCAACAACAGCCAGATTCACCCGGATTTTCTCGCCCAGTTCCTGCACTTTCAGCAGCCCGCCATGCAGAACATGATGTCGGCCTACATGGATCAAAGCCAGAAAATGTTTCAGCAAATGCAGGAACAAATCCAGAATCAGACGCGCAACATCTTCACCTATCCGCCAACCGAAAAAACAACAGCAGAACCCTGATTCTATCGGGCGGCTTCAATCCGCGCCTTCGCAAACCGGCGCTTTCCAACCTGGAGCACAACCGTTTGCCCTGCCGGCAAATGGAGGTTGCGGTCGCTTACGCGCTCGCCGTCTACCTTGACGCCACCCTGCTGAATCAGGCGCAGGGCTTCCGAGGTGCTTGGCGTCAGATTCGCGCCTTTCAGCGCCTTCAGGAGCGGCAGACCATCCGCTGTTTCCGCGACAAAGGCGAATTCCGGCATATCTTCCGGGATTTGTCCTTCCCGGAACTGCGCCGAAAATGCCGCTTCCGCCGCCTTGGCCGCCACCTGCCCATGAAAGCGGGCGGCAAGTTCCAGCGCCAGCGCCGCCTTGATGTCGCGGGGATTTTTCCCCGCCTCGGCCTCACGCTTCAATGCGGCAATTTCCGCCCCGCTTTTGAAAGAAAGCAGGTCGTAATACCGCCACATCAATTCGTCCGAAATGGACATCAGCTTGCCGAAAATTTCTTCCGGCGGCTCGTGAATGCCCACGTAGTTCCCCAGGGACTTGGACATCTTGTTTACGCCATCCAGCCCTTCCAGCAACGGCACAGTCAGCACGCATTGGGGCGGCTGATTGTAGTGCTTCTGCAATTCCCGCCCGACCAGCAGGTTGAATTTCTGGTCGGTTCCGCCTAATTCCACATCCGCTTTCAGCATGACGGAATCGTAGCCCTGACAGAGCGGATAGAGAAATTCATGGATAGCAATGGGCTGATTGCCCTGATACCGCTTGGCGAAATCGTCGCGCTCCATCATCCGGGCGACGGTATAGCGCGCCGCCAGTTGAATCATGCCGGAGGCGTTCATCGTCTCGAACCAGGCGGAATTGAAGCAAATTTCGGTTTTGTCCGGGTTGAGAATCTTGAACACCTGTTCCCTGTAGGTTGCCGCATTGGCCTGTACCTGTTCGCGGGAGAGGGGCGGACGGGTGGCGTTCTTGCCGCTTGGGTCGCCGATCATGCCGGTAAAGTCGCCAATCAGAAAGAGGACGTGATGTCCCAGTTCCTGAAAATGCCGCAGCTTGTTGAGGAGTACCGTATGTCCCAGATGCAGATCGGGCGCAGTGGGGTCGAAGCCTGCCTTGACCCGCAGGGGACGCCCGCTTTTCAGCTTTTCAATGAGTTCGGATTCAACCAGCAGTTCTTCGCTGCCACGTTTGATGAGGGAGAGTGTCGTTTCCAGTTCCGGCATGGTGTTCCTTTGCGTTTTATAGGCAGCAAATCGAATATCCTGTTAGAATACAGGACTTTAACGCCACTTGTTGTCAGGTGATGAAGCGCGGCATTGTAAACTACCTGCCCGGTTTTCCTGAAATATCTCGCCGAATGTTCGCCGCGATAGCTGTGCTCATTCTTGGCATGGTGACGGCGCTTGCGTTTACCCCGACGCCGGAATTGACCGATGAGCGGGTGGATGTGGTGGAAATTCTGCAACTTCCCTCAGGGCAACCGCTCGATCAGGGGCATGAAATTTACGTGCGGGAAGAGCGGATAGCGCAGGGCGAACAACTTGACCATCTGCTTGTCCGCTTGGGCGTTACCGATAACGAAGCCCGTCGCTATGTGCTGCGCGCGCCGGAAACGCAGATTCTCCACCGCCAGCTTGTGCCGGGACGCATGGTAGATGCCAGGGTACATGCCGATGGTTCGCTGGTCAGTCTTTATTTTCCCTTGAACGGCGGCGAAAACGGGATGCTCATCGAGCGGCGAAATGGACGCCTCACTGCGCGTGAGACGGCGCGGCAGTATGAGACCCGCCTGATGATGAAGAGCGGGGAAATTCGCCATTCCCTGTTCGGCGCGACGGATAGCCTTGGCATTCCTGATGGCATTGCTATCCAGTTGGCGGAAGTCTTTTCCGGGGACATTGATTTTCACCGCGATTTGCGCCAGGGCGACCGTTTTTCCCTCGTTTATGAAATGCGTTATCTGCACGGCAAGCCTGCCAATGCGGGGCGTATTCTTGCGGCGGAATTCGTCAATGCGGGCAAGACTTATCAGGCGTTTTATTTCGCGCATAAGGATGGCACCGGGGGTTATTACAACGCGAGGGGCGAACACCTGAAAAAAGCCTTTCTCCGCTCGCCGCTTGCCTTTTCGCGGGTTACTTCCGGTTTTTCGCTGCGGCTGCATCCCATTCTGGGCACCTGGCGGGAACACAAGGGCATTGATTATGGCGCGCCGACCGGAACTCCGGTACGCGCAACCGGCAATGGCGTTGTGCAGTTCATTGGCAACCGGGGCGGCTATGGCAACCTGATTCTGCTGACGCACCGGGGCAATTACCAGACTGCCTATGCTCATTTAAGCCGTTTTGCCGCTTCTTTAAAACAGGGGAGCCGCGTCTCTCAGGGCGATACTATTGGTTATGTGGGTCGCACTGGTTGGGCGACTGGCCCGCATCTGCATTATGAATTTCGCGTGCAGGGCAGAGCCGTCAATCCGCTTTCCATCGCCATGCCGAACAATATTCCCTTAACCAAAGCCCAAAAGGCGGATTTTGAGCAGGAATCCGCCCCTCTGCAAACCCGGATTGCGCTTTTAAAAGAGATGCACATCGCCCATTTTGAGTGATTGCCTGCCGCGCAGGCGGGAATCCAGACCTGCAAGACCTTCAATCCAGCAGTGTCCAGATCATCTTTCCCGCCAGCAGGAGCAGAACCGCCGCGAAAATCTGGCGCAGGCGCAGAACCGGCAGGCGATGCGCCAGAGATACCCCCAAAGGCGCAACCGTCATGCTGGTCATCGCCAGCAAAGCCATCGCTGGCAAATAGATAAAACCCAGGCTATATGGCGGCAGATGCGCCGCGCCGTAACCGTTCAAGCCATAGCCAAGCGCGCCGCCCAGGGCAATCGGAAAACCAATGGCGGAAGAAGTGCCGATCGCCTGCTGCATCCGCACATTGCACCAGACCATGAAAGGCACAGAGAGCGACCCGCCGCCAATGGCCACCAGACAGGAAAAAGCGCCAATGCCCACCCCTACCGAAGTCATCCCCACAAGTCCCGGCAACTCCCGCCCCGGCCGGGGACGAAAACCCAGAATCATCTGCAACGCAATATAAAGAATAAAAACCGTAAAAAGCGCTGCCAGCCACCAGGTCGGCATCAGCTTCACCACCCAGGTTCCCAAAAGAGTGCCCAGCAGGATACCGGGCGTAATCCGCGCAACAACCGGCCAGAGCACCGCCTGATGGCGGGCATGGCTACGCATACTGGAAAACGAGGTGAATACAATCGTCGCCATCGCCGTTCCCAGCGCAAGGTGCATCACCACCTCCGAGGAAAAACCCCGTCCGGCAAAAAGCGCAACCAGAAGCGGAACCATGACCGCCCCGCCGCCAAGACCGAGCAATCCGGCAAAAAAACCGGAAAACGCGCCCAGCAACAGACAAAGCAAGGCAAACTCAACGCTCATCACATCCAATACCACATGGAAAACCTGAAAAACAAAAGGCGATGCAGTCTCAGTCTGACTGCATCGCCTCTGACTGAATCTGGCTCCCCGCGAGTGCGTGTCGGGCCGGCAGCCTGAACCGAGGGTCCAAGATGGTCACGTTCCGGTTGAATCAGGCACAATCGAAAAAGACCGCGCACAACATCAACTTCAAGGTCGGCGACCTATGCCGTACAACATTGGTTCAAGGAATATATGACCCTGACCAACACCGCAGGGAACACCTGGCGGATACCTAGCCACGAGCCAGAATGGCATCCAGGCGCGTATCCATAACTGCGATTCTACGCCTGAATTCTTCTGTGTCACACGCCGAAAGCGTTTTTTTTGTATCAGAACCAGAATCTTCCACCTTTCCGGCACACGCTTCCAGATAATCACTGGCAAGATTGACCGCCGTCAGCACCGCAACCCGCTCCGGCATGGCGTTGCGCGAATGACTGGCAGTATCCTGCATCTTCTTTTCCACCAGCTTGACCGCCTGCCGCAACGCCTCCTCCTGCCCGACAGGACAGGCAATCCGGTATTCGCGCCCCATGATGTTGACATCCAATGCCTTGATTTCGCTCACTTTATCTGCTCCGGTAACTGCATCATCAGGCGCACTATCCGCTCACGCGCCTGTTCCATGTTTTTTTTCAGCCGGTCGCGTTCTTCCTCGGTCTGCTTCAGGCGCGATTCCAGCGCGGCCTTGTCGCCTTGCAGCGATTCCGTCAGCAGAACAACCTGCTCAATCTTTCCGGCGAGTGCGTCCAGTGTCTTTTCCATATGCGGCCTAGCAAAAAAGTCGGTTCGCCAGTCGCGCTTCTTTTTGTTACGCGCGTGGCAGTCAGGCGACTATTCTACTTTCAGTTCCCCAACGGGGCAATCACCGGATTTTTTCCTGCGACAGCCGGATAGTCCGCCGCAACAAAAACGCGCTCCCCCTCGGTTTAGGCTTATGCCCCGGATTCGCCCGATTCGGCGTGGGCGTGTTCATCGGATAAGCGGTTGTAGATTTTGACGAATTGGTCTTCTTCGGCCAGGAAGGCATCCACGATGTCGGGGTCGAAATGGCGCGCGCGCCCCTGCACGATGGTATCGCGCACGACTTCGTGCGACATGCTGGGCTTGTAGACCCGCTTGCTGACCATCGCGTCGTAAACGTCGGCCAGCGCCATCAGGCGGGCGGAAATGGGAATGTCGTCCCCGGACAAGCCTTGCGGATAGCCGCTGCCATCCCATTTTTCATGGTGTCCGGCCGTGATTTCCTTCGCGCAGACGAGAAAATCCGTCGCGTAGCCCAACAGGCGCTCGGCGCGCTCGATGCTCTCGCGCCCCAGCATCGCGTGGGTTTTCATGATTTCAAACTCTTCTGCGGTCAGCTTGCCGGGTTTCAGCAGGATGTTGTCCGGGATGCCGACTTTTCCAATATCGTGCAGGGGCGCGGATTTGAACAGGGTCTCGATGGCGTTTTTCTGCTTTAAGTACGCGGAAAAACGCGGATGTTCCTGCAAATGGTTGGCAAGCACCCGGACGTACTGTTGCGTGCGGCGGATGTGGTTGCCGGTCTCGTTGTCCCGCGTTTCGGCAAGCGACGCCATCACCAGAATGGTCACGTCCTGAATGGCCTGGATTTGCATACTCCGGCGCACCACCTCGGCAGCCAGATATTCGGATTTGTCGCGCAGAAAATCGGCGCTGGCCTTCAGTTGCAGATGCGTCGCAACCCTGGCGCGAACAATGGCGGGCGTGACCGGCTTGGTGATGTAATCCACCGCGCCCAGCTCGAACCCGCGCGCTTCATCTTCGCTGGAAGTCGAGGAAGTCAGGAAGATAACCGGGATGTCGCGCGTCGCGGAATCCTCTTTCAGATGGCGGCACACCTGATAGCCATCCATCTCCGGCATGACGACATCCAGCAGGATGAGATCGGGCAGGGTGGCGCTGGCAATCTCCAGCGCCTTTTGCCCGTGGGTCGACACCTTGATGCGGTAGGAATCTTTCAGCAGATTGCTCATCAGGGCGAGGTTGTCCGGCATATCGTCCACAATCAGGATGGTGGGACGGGTTTCAGAAAAAGAAGAATCTGAATTCATGATAAATCCCCTGGAAGGTTATTTTAGGAACGCTGAACGAAAGGATACACAATCTCGCGCGCGCGGTCGAAATCAAATGCGTTCAAGGCGGCAGTCAAGGCCGAGAACGGTTCTTTCCCCAGGACGCCCTGCAGGGCGCTCCGCGCCCCCGCAAGCACATCTACCGCTTCTGCGTCACTCTCTTCAATCAGCCTGAATAAACGGGTCAGTATGGTCGTTGTTTCTTCGTCGGTTATTTCCGGCTGGGATGGCAGCGTTTCTTCCTCGTCGGGAAGCTGGCGGAAAAAATCTTCCAGCCCGGAAAGCAGCGGGTTCAAAAGCCCTTCCAGTGCGGCAAGCGGCTGCGGCCAATCCTTCTTGCCTTCCCGCAACAGGTCTTCCAGTATCTTTGCCCCTTCCGCTACCTCAAGCGCGCCAATGGTCGCCGCCAGCCCTTTCAGGGTATGCGCCAGCCGATGCGCGTCTTTCCGGGCTTTTTCGTCGGAATCGTCGGTCAGCAGACGATGCAGTTCGCCCGCGATTTCCCGCTGCCCGTCCAGAAACTTGTGCAGGATGTCCCGGTAAAAGGCGCGTTTGCCCAAAACCCGCTGTAAGCCGATTGCGACATCCAGACCGGGAATCCGCTCCGGCAGGGCATCTTCCTCTATCTTTTTCGGCGGGGGGAGTTCCACAAGAGGTTGCGGCGGCTTTTCCGTAGGCTTTTCCGCAACAGGTTCGCGTTCTTCCGCCTTGTTCAGATTTTCCGCCCGGCTTAAGTTTTCCGACTCCGGCTTGATCCAGCGCAGCATGACCTTGCCCAACTGTTCCGGCTCAATGGGTTTGGTCACGTAATCGTTCATGCCGGCTTCCATACATTTTTCCCGGTCGCCGGGCATGGCGTTTGCGGTCATGGCGACAATCGGGCAGGTTTCTCCCTGGGCGCGCAGCCGCCAGGTCGCTTCCAGCCCGTCCATGATGGGCATCTGCACGTCCATGAGCACCAGATCATACGGATGTCCGGTTACTTTCTGCATCTCTTCCAGCGCGGCCTCGCCATTATCCGCCACGTTGACGATGAACCCGACATCCTGAAGAATCTCGCGCGCAACCTGCTGATTGAGTTCGTTATCTTCCACCAGCAGGATACGCGCCCCCCGGATGGATTCCAGCCCGCTCATGATCGGCTCTCCCGCGCCGGACGCGCGTTCTTCCCTGGGTTCCAGAGCGGACGCGCCTTCATTCAGGGCGCGTACCATCTCTTCAAAGAGCATGGAAGCGGAAATCGGCTTGATGAGCACGTTCAGGATATTCTCGCGCAGGGCGGATTGCATGACCTCTTCCCGCCCGTAGGTCGTCATCAGGACCAGACGCGGACTTTCCTCTCCCAGCGCCGCGCGAATCTGCCGCGCGGTCTCAAGGCCGTCCATGCCCGGCATCAGCCAGTCCAGCAACGCGACATGGAACGGCTCGCCCGCCCGATGCGCGGAAACGACGGATGCCAGCGCCTCGTCGCCGGAAGCGGCAATGCTGACCGACAGCTTCATGGCCTGCAACATTTCCCGGAGCACCTGACGCGAGCTGCCGTTATCGTCGACCACCAGGATGCGATGTCCGGCCAGTTCGTGACTCAAGGTTCGGGAATAACGGGGCAGGCGGCTGCGCCCAAAGCGCGCCGTACACCAGAATACCGAGCCTTTGCCCGATTCGGATTCGACCCCCACTTCGCCGCCCATCAGCTTGGAGAGTTTCTTGCAGATGGCAAGGCCAAGCCCGGTGCCGCCATATTTGCGGGTGGTTGAGGAATCCGCCTGATTGAAGCTCTCGAACAGCAGGGGAATCTGATGGGCAGCAATGCCGATTCCGGTATCGCGTACCGCGAAGTACAGAAGGATGGATTTATGGTCTTCTTCCCGGATGGAGATGTCGACGTTGATTTCCCCCTTTTCGGTGAATTTTATGGCGTTGCTCACGTAATTGATCAGCACCTGTTGCAGGCGCAGAGGGTCGCCCACGAGCGTGACCGGAATATCCTCGGCCACCCGGAACACCAGTTCCAGCCCCTTGGCGCTGACCTTTTCCAGAACGAGGGAACGAAGATTCTCCAGAACCTGCTCAAGATCGAAACTCACCCATTCGAGCCGCATCTTGCCCGCTTCTATCTTGGAGAAGTCCAGAATACTGTTCAGGAGTTCGAGCAGTTGCTGGCTGGAGTGATAGATTTTCGTGATGTAATCCAGTTGTTTATGATCCAGCGCGGTTCGCAGCATCAGACGCGCCATGCCGATGATGGCGTTCATCGGGGTGCGGATTTCATGGCTCATGTTGGCCAGAAATTCCGATTTGGCTCTTGAGGCTTCTTCCGCCAGTTGCTTGGCGCGTTCCTGCATGGAGACATCCACCAGGGTGCCGATCATGCCGCCGGGCTGCCCGTTGGCGAGCCTAAAGCCGCTTGCCGAATAAAGCATCTGGAGCATCCGGCCATCGGGCGCGGGCATTTCATCCACCCGGTTTACGCTGCCGCTGTTGGCAATCAGCCGGATGTCTTCCGTGTGCCGCTGCCACCGCAATTGCTCAGGCAGATGTTCCATGTTGAGCGTGGTTTTCCCGGTCAGGCCGCCGCGCCCGACCGAAAACAACTGTTCATAAGCCCGGTTGCAGCCCGCAAACCGGCAATCCGCCGTCTTGAAAAAGACCGGGATGGGCAGGGTATCCATCAGGCTTTCCTGGAACAGAATCTGGTTTTTCAGGTC
>JAISSL010000026.1 GCA_031273145.1 Zoogloeaceae bacterium
AGGGCGATGGCGAACAGCGCCGCGTTGGCCGCGCCCGCTTCGCCGATGGCAAAGGTCGCCACTGGTATGCCCTTGGGCATCTGCACGATGGAATAGAGGGAATCCAGGCCGGAAAGGGCGCGCGATTGAACCGGCACGCCCAACACCGGCACCGGCGTTTTCGCCGCCAGCATCCCCGGCAGATGCGCCGCGCCACCCGCTCCGGCGATAATGGCCTTCAAGCCGCGCGCCTTCGCGGTTTCGGCGTATTCAAACAGCAGATCGGGTGTGCGGTGGGCTGAGACAACCCTGGCCTCGAAGGGAACCGCAAACTCTTGTAAAAGGGCGGCGGCGGCCTGCATCGTCGGCCAGTCCGAATCGGAACCCATGACGATGCCGATAAGCGGCGGCACGGCTTTTTTCGCTTCTGCCTGTTTTGGGGAACTCTTTTTGCTCATGGTGTGTGCTTTCCTTCTGCGGATTCAATCGTGTTTGCCAGCAGCATGGTAATCGTCATCGGACCTACTCCGCCGGGAACCGGGGTAATCAGGGAGGCGATTTCTTTCACGGCCTCAAAATCCACGTCGCCGCAGAGCTTGCCGCCCGCTTCCGGCGGTAGGCGATTGATGCCCACGTCAATCACGACCGCGCCGGGCTTGACCATATCGTTGGTGACGAAACGCGGTTTGCCCACGGCGGCGACGAGAATATCCGCGCGACGGGTGTGCGCCGCCAGATCGCGGGTTTTCGAGTTGCACACCGTAACCGTCGCGCCCGCATTGATGAGCAGTAGCGCCATCGGTTTGCCGACGATGTTGGAGCGCCCGATAATGACCGCTTCCTTGCCGGTCAGGCTGATTTGGTGCGCCTCGAACATTTTCATCACGCCATAGGGCGTACAGGGGATGAAGCGGGGGATACCCTGTGCCAGAGCGCCCAGGTTTTCGGCATGAAATCCATCTACGTCCTTTTCCGGCGCGATGGTCGCCAGGATGGCCTTTTCATCGAATGCGTCGGGCAGCGGCAGTTGCACGAGAATGCCGTGAATGCGCGGGTCGGCATTGAGTTCGGCAATCTTCGCCAGCACTGTTTCGGGCGCGGTATCTTTGGGGTAGGTGATTTTTTGCGAAAAAATCCCGGCGGACTCGCAGGCGGCAACCTTGTTGCGGACATAGACCTCAGAAGCCGGGTCATCGCCTGCCAGAATCACCGCAAGCCCTGGCCGCCGCCCTTGCGCCGTCAATGCTTCTACGCGCGGCCTGAAAGATGTACGCAGTTCTTCTGCCAGCGCCTTGCCATCCAGAATTGCAGCGGTCATGGTGATACCCCCGGTCAATAACAGAGGGTTGGCATTCTACCACCAGGGCGGCAAGCGGGCGGCACGCGGTTGTGGCTTGCGGGATTAATTCCACGGCATCTTCATGGTTTTTTTGACGTAAATCAAATCCATTCTTATGTATAGGGTAATAATTCGTGTCGTTTTACCGCTAGGTAGACGGGGCTTCGCAAGGAGCCTGGTTGTTTCTCTGTTGGGGTTGGGGTGCGTTTTGCGACGCACCCTTTTTTTGCCTTGAAATTTCGGGTCTTGCGCTTTTTTTGTTCATTAAGCTCATGAAAATAAAGGGTTTTGGCCTCTTCAGAGGGGTCTAATGTTGGGATGTCAACAGGGTTTTTTTGTTACAAGACGCAACAAACATTTGATATAGGTCAAATGTAGCGAAAGATGGCTCAAATAGCATCCGCGTTTATGCGTGAGAACCGGGTGTAAGCTTTCCGGGAGTTTACGCACTCGTCTTTTTTCCTTAAATGAGAGGTGGGTTCATGTCGGAAACGCAAACCACATACAACTACAAGGTCGTAAGGCAATTCGCCGTGATGACCGTCATCTGGGGGATCGTCGGCATGTTGGTCGGCGTCATCATTGCCGCCCAGCTGATCTGGCCAGAGCTGAATCTGTTGCCTTTTCTATCTTATGGCCGCCTGCGGCCACTGCATACCAATGCGGTGATTTTCGCATTTGGCGGTTGTGCCCTGTTCGCTACGTCGTATTACAGCGTTCAGCGTACCTGTCACACGCGACTGTTCTGTGACTGGTTGGCAGGCTTTACCTTCTGGGGTTGGCAGCTCGTCATCCTGCTGGCGGCGGTTTCGCTGCCTTTGGGTATTACGGTGGGCAAGGAATATGCCGAACTGGAATGGCCGATCAAAATTCTGATCACCATTGTCTGGGTGTCCTATGCCGTCGTGTTCTTCGGGACGCTCCTGAAGCGCAAGGTTCAGCACATCTATGTCTCGAACTGGTTCTTCGGCGCGATGATCATTGCCGTAGCCTTGCTGCACCTGGGGAATAGCGCGGTGATTCCATTTGCGCCGTCTCTTCTGGCCAGATCGTATCCGGTTTATGCCGGCGTACAGGATGCCATGGTGCAATGGTGGTACGGTCACAACGCGGTGGGCTTCTTCCTCACGGCGGGCTTTTTGGGCATCATGTACTACTTCGTGCCGAAGCAGGCCGGACGTCCGATCTATTCCTATCGGCTGTCCGTGGTGCACTTCTGGGCGTTGATCTTCACCTACATGTGGGCGGGTCCGCACCATCTGCACTACACGGCCTTGCCGGACTGGACGCAGACTCTGGGGATGTTGTTCTCGCTCATTCTGATTGCGCCTTCCTGGGGCGGGATGATCAACGGGATCATGACCCTCTCTGGCGCGTGGCACAAACTGCGTGACGACCCCGTCCTGAAATTCCTGATTACCTCGCTTTCCTTCTACGGCATGTCGACCTTTGAAGGCCCGATGATGTCCGTGAAGTCGGTGAACGCGCTTTCCCACTACACGGACTGGGGGATTGGGCACGTGCATTCCGGCGCTTTGGGCTGGGTGGCGATGGTATCCATCGGAGCGTTGTATTATCTGATTCCGCGCCTCTTCGGGCGGCAGCAGATGGCCAGTATTTCGCTGATGACGGCGCACTTCTGGATCGCTACGATCGGGATCGTGCTGTACGCGGCTTCCATGTGGATTGCTGGCGTGATGCAGGGTCTGATGTGGCGGGCGGTCAATGCGGATGGCACTCTGATGTACAGCTTCGCGGAAGCGGTCAAGGGTTCCTACATCTTCTGGCAGATCCGTTTTGTTGGCGGCACGCTGTTCCTGGTTGGAATGCTGATCATGGCATACAACATGTTCAAGACAATTGGGGAAGGCAGGAGCGAAGACGCGCCTGTGCTCGCTCCGTCTCACGCCTAAGGGAGGTTTCTGATAATGAGTCAGGAAAAAATCGAAAAGAATGCCGGTCTTTTGATCGTGTGCATTTTGTTGGCTGTCATCTGGGGAGGATTGGTGGAAATTGTGCCGCTCTTTCTCCAGAGCAGCACAACCAAGCCGATCGCAGGGGTCACGCCTTATGGTCCGGTTGAGCTTGCGGGGCGCGATGTTTACATCCGGGAGGGCTGCTACGTTTGCCATTCCCAGATGATTCGTCCCTTCCGCGCTGAGACTGAGCGTTATGGACATTACTCGGTTGCGGGTGAGTTTGTTTATGACCATCCGTTCCAGTGGGGTTCCAAGCGTACTGGTCCCGATCTGCATCGGGTAGGCAAGCGCTATTCTGATGAATGGCATCGTACCCATCTTCGTAATCCGCGCGCGGTGGAGGCTGTCTCCAACATGCCGGCTTATCCGTGGTTGGCAAAGGCGCAAGCCTCACGCACCGTGGGCAAGGATATTGTCGCGAAGATGAAGGTCATGGCATTCCTGGGCGCGCCCTACTCTGATCAGGATTATGACGAAGCCGAAGGGTTGCTGAAAGACAAGACGGAAGAAGATGTCCTGATTGCCTACCTGCAAAGCCTTGGTACGGCGTTGTCCAATCTTCAGTGAAAACTGGCCATGGATCTGAACACTGTCCGTGAGGCATTGACGCCGCTTCTAGGGATCATCCTCTTTTTCTGCATAGTCCGTTGGGCCTATAGCAAGAGAAGCGCGCGTGTATATGAAGAAGCGGCGAATTTGCCCTTCATGGATGATGATGATTCGGTGCCAGGTGAAAATGGCGCCGTTGAACAAAGGAAAATGATATGAACGACTTTAGTCCCATTGTGGGGATCCTGATAGCCGCCGTGGTCGTAATCGGCATCGTCGGCTGTGCGGTGTTCCTCTGGAGTCAGGATAGCGCGCATTACACGATTGGCAAGACAACGGGTCATGCGTGGGATGAAAACCTGGAGGAGTACAACAATCCTCTGCCCAAGTGGTGGAGCTGGTTGTTCTACATCACCGTGGTGTTTTCGCTGGTGTACCTGGCGCTTTTCCCCGGTCTTGGCAGTTTCAAAGGCATGTTGGGGTGGTGTTCGCAGAGCTATGGCGGTCGCACCGGCTGTCAGGCTGACCAATATGCTGGCGAGGTGAAACAGGCCGAATCACTGTTGAAGGATTACGCGCCTCAGGACATCCGCGCGCTTGCCGCAAACCCGAAAGCAATGGAAACTGGCAGACGCCTGTTCATGACCTACTGTATGCAGTGTCATGGCTCGAATGCCAAGGGAAGTGCTGGCTTTCCCAACCTGACCGATTCGGATTGGCTGTACGGCGGCGAGCCGGAAACCATTCTGGAGAGCATCACCAATGGTCGGCAGGGAGTGATGACGGCGAATGATTACCTCGGCGATGACAAGATCAAGGCTCTGGCGAACTATGTCCTGTCGGTGAGCAGACGTCCGCATGACAACCAGCTTGCCCAGCGGGGACGCGATCTTTACATTGAAGAGGCGATTTGCCGTACCTGTCATGGCGACGACATGCGCGGTAACAAGATGTTGGGCGCGCCGAACCTGACGGATGATGTCTGGCTCTATGGTTCGTCCGAGCAGGAAATCGTTGATGGCATCAAGTTCGGTCGCAATCTGCCCGGTGGCAAGAGCACCAGCAACAGAATGCCAGCCTGGGGAGGGTTTTTGAAAGATGAAGCCAAACTCAAATTGCTGGCGGCTTACGTCTATAGCCTGAACCGGTAAGGCAACATGGCTACAAAACGGGGCGGGTTCTCCGCCCCGTTTTCTTGCCGAACCCTCTTGAAGTCGAAAACAACAACCCATGAGAATTTCCCCCAATGAGCAATGATGACGTTAAACCAGCAGAGCCGGGAGTAGAGGCGGCAGAAGCGCCCAAGGTTGGCTCGCTGTACGAAAAGCACCAGACGATCTACACCAAGACCACCAAAGGCTGGTGGACGGCTTGGCGCTGGATTCTGGTCTGGTTTACCCAGTTAATTTTTTACGGCCTGCCCTGGATAACCTGGCATGACCGGCAGGCGGTGCTGTTTCACCTGGTGGAACGCAAGTTCTACTTCTTCGGCCTGATTCTGTGGCCGCAGGATGTGTTTTATCTGACCCTCATCCTGATTGTTTCGGCGTATAGCCTCTTTCTTTTCACGGCGATTGCGGGACGCCTGTTTTGCGGGTATGCCTGTCCGCAGACGGTCTATACCGAGCTGTTCATGTGGATTGAGAGGCTGATTGAAGGCGAACATTCCGCCCGGATGAAGCTCGACAAGGAGCCGCCTTCTGCCCGTAAATACCGGATCAAGGGAATCAAGCATGTGATCTGGCTGCTGCTTGCCTTGTGGACGGGCTTTACCTTTGTTGGCTATTTCACTCCGATTCATGAACTGATCGAGAGCATTCCGACCTTCGCTTTTGGCGGGTGGGAGATTTTCTGGATGTTCTTCTACGGGGGCTTCACCTACATGATGGCAGGGTTCATGCGCGAGCAGGTCTGCAAGTACATGTGTCCTTACGCCCGTTTTCAGTCGGTGATGTTCGACCGCGATACCCTGATTATCAACTACGACTCCCAGCGAGGCGAACCGCGCGGCCTCAGAAAAAAGGGAGAAGACCATTCCAAACTGGGCGATTGCGTGGATTGCAGCGTTTGCATCCTGGTGTGTCCGGTCGGCATTGATATTCGCAAGGGCTTGCAATATGAATGTATCGGATGCGGCGTGTGTATTGATGCCTGCGACGAGGTTATGGATAAGCTGCAAATGCCGCGTGGGCTGGTGCGTTATACCTCGGAAAATGCGCTGGCGAAAAAATACGGGCGCAGCGATCTGTTGAGCCATATCGTCCGCCCCAGGGTCATTGTCTATAGTCTCATTCTGGCGTTCATTATTGGCGCGTCCGCCTGGTCGCTTGCGACCCGTATTCCGCTGCGCGTGGATGTCATCCGGGATCGTTCCGTCATGACGCGGGAAGCGAGCGATGGCAGGGTTGAAAACCTCTACATGCTGAGGATAATGAACATCACCGAGGAACCAAGGTCATATACTTTGGGCATCCGGGGGATTGACGGGCTTGAGATCGTGAGCGGAACAGAGGTTCAGGCAGGCGCGGCGGAAAACCGGGAAGTTGTCGTTGAGGTACGGTTGCCCTATGGCGCGGCCGAAAAAGGCACACACCCCATCTTTTTTGACATTGTGGCGAACGATAACCCGAAAGTCGCAGTGCATGAAAAAAGCACTTTCATAATGCAATAGGAGCAGACACAGATGAATGTTAGCGCGCAGGTTCTCGACACTATGCCCTGGTACAAACAGAAATGGCCGTGGTTTTTGATGCTGTTTCCGGTGCTGGCCATTATCGGAGGGGTCATCACGTTTATCCTTGCCCAGGTTTCTTTTGACGGGATGGTGGTGGATGACTATTACAAACGGGGGCTGGAAATCAATCAGGTCAAAGACCGCGACCATAAAGCGGTTGACCTGGGATTGACGGCTCAGGCCATGATCGGGGCAGGAGGCGTGCGCGTGTTTCTGACTTCGGAGACCGGGATGCAGCCGCCCGAGCGGATGGTCATGCACTTTTATCATGTGACGCGGGGCAATGTGGATCAGACCGTTGATCTGGAGCTGGAGGGAGGGTTTTACAGTGGTTCCCTTCTGCCGTTGCCCCCTGGCAGATGGCGTCTTACTCTGGAGGATACGGAAGGAGTATGGCGTCTGGTCAGCCATTTCAACCCCGCCGAGCAGGAATCTGCGCGTCTTTTGCCGTTGCCGCTTGCTACGGCTACGGCGCTTGCAGAGGAATGATTTTCAACCGTTGTTTCTTTTTGTCTAGGAGGTGTTTATGGGAGAGTTGTTTACAACCGACATCGGCCTTTTGAGTGTATTCACCATTGGGTTCGTTATTGTCATGGGCATTTACTTTGTCGTCTTTTTCTCGAAAAAGATGAACGAGGATCCGCGCGATCACGAGTGATTCCGCAAGGCCAAAACGCAACGCCTTCCCCTGCCCTCGTGGCGCGGGAAGGCGTTTTTTGGGTCTTGCGGACGGCGCTTGAAAAAACCTTGTCAGCATATAATTTTGCCTGTACTATTGTCATACTCAAACCAACGGAAGGGATGTTCCCTTCCGGCATCTTTTTCAGGAGAATGACCATGCTGCCTCAAAATTCCCTTCGTAATCAAGAGCTTGCCTCCATCCAACATTCTAGCGGCATGGTCGCTGCGTTGCTGTGCGTATTGGTTGTGGGCATTGCGGCATTTTTGCCCGCGCACGCTGTCGAACCTGCGCCCGGTTGCGAACCCATTTCTGCTACTGTTGATACCAGCAACTGGGACATTGCAGGCGTGAAATTGGGCATGAGCAGAGATGAGGCAGTGGCGGCGCTGGCAAAGTATTTCGGGATTTCGACCAACCAGGTGAGAGGCTCCGGCGAAGAAAAAGGTGGAAGGTTCTTCGTTAGATATGCAGATGTGAAATCAATGAGATCTGTGAGTGTGGAATCTACAACTTTGTTTTACGAAATACAAATGATAATCATCCCCAAAGAGAACCTCCCGGTTGAACTCGCGATTGCCCAAACGGCTCGACAAGCGGCAACACTGGTAGGAAAAATGGAAATGAAGGCAGTGGCAGAAGCGAGGATAAAGGAAGTAGAAGAAGCAATGGTTGTCCACAAGGAACTCGATTTCAGAACACAAACTGCGGCTTTGGATGAATATGTCCTGGCGAAATATGGCTGCCCAACCACTTCTGTAGCCGCCCGCAGTCAAACGGGAGACATGTTTGGATGGGAATGGTGTCCCCAACTCGATAAACAATACGGGAAAACCTGCCCCAAACCCTACAACGAGAATCCGGCAGCAAGGCCACTGGTTTATAACCATCCTACACGGGACTCAGAAAAGTATCCCGTTCTAACGCTTAAGGCTTATAAGAAATGAAAGTCGTTAGGGCTTGGAGTGCGAAGCGCGCCTTCAACCTGAGCGTTTCTGCCCCGGCCACAAAAAAACCCGCTTCGGCGGGTTTTTTATCGGGTCAATCTTTTCATGTGGCCTGTGTTGGCAACACCCGTCTGTGGTCGCAACGGTTTTTCAATCGCCGTCTGCCAAGACCCGTCCGCAAGACCAAGACCTACTTTTTGGCGGCGGGTACGCCGGGAGTGGCAGAGGCGGCCTGTTTCTGGACGATGCTCAGTCCCTTCAAAAGATTGATCGCCTGCTGGAACTGGTAATCCGAAGCCGACGTGTACTCGATGCGATGCCAGGGCGCCTCATTTTCCGGGCGGTTGCCCCGTTCCTTTTCGTCGTTCTTTTTCTCTTTGGGCTGATTGGCGGAACTGTCGCGGTCGTTGGTAAGGTGGCCGCTCAAATCCGCTTCCCGCAAATAAGGGGGACGACCGCCTTCCTGGGTTTCTTCAACCACAATATCCGGCTCGATTCCCTTGGCCTGAATGGAGCGACCATTGGGCGTGTAATAACGCGCGGTGGTCAGCTTGATGGCCGCATTGCCGGGTAAGGGCAACACCGTTTGCACCGAGCCTTTGCCGAAAGTCTGCGTCCCCATGATGACGGCGCGATTGTGGTCTTGCAACGCGCCCGCGACAATTTCAGAAGCGGAAGCCGAACCGCCATTCACCAGCACGACCATCGGCACGTTTTTGAGCGCGGCGGGCAGGCTCTTGAGCGGGTCTACCTTGAGTTCGGAACCGCGCAGATAATCTCTGGGACTGGCCTTGAATTCCTGACGGCTTTCCGGGATGCGGCCATCGGTGGATACGACTTTTGCGCCCGGTGGCAGGAACGCCGCAGAAACGCCTATTGCGCCATGCAGAAAACCGCCGGGGTCATTCCTCAAATCCAGCACCAGCCCGTTCAGTTCGCCCGCCTTGTAAAGGTCTGTAAGATGCCTGGCAAGGAGATTCAGGGTATTTTCCTGAAACTGGGTAATCCGCACCCAGCCAAAACCGGCATCCAGGCGCTTGGATTTGACGCTCTGCACCTTGATGATTTCCCGGGTCAGCGTGATTTCAAGCGGCTTTGTCTCCCCCTGACGCAGAATGGAAAGACGAATCTTGGTATTGGGCGTGCCGCGCATCTTGTTGAGCGCCTCCGTCAGGGTCTTTCCCTTGACCGGCTCATCATCGAGCTTGAAAATCAGGTCGCCCGACTTGATGCCCGCGCGATAGGCCGGCGTATCCTCAATGGGCGCAACCACCCGCACCAGGCCATCTTCCATATTGACCTCAATGCCCAATCCGCCAAATTCGCCCTGGGTACTGATCTGGAAATCCTTGTACGCATCCGCGTCAATGTAGGATGAATGCGGATCGAGATTGGAGAGCATCCCGGAAATGGCATTGGCAATCATTTTCTTGTCTTCGACTGGCTCGATGTACCCGTGTTTGACGGCATTGAACACTTCCGCGAACAGGCGCAAGTCTTCCAGCGGCAAACCCTGAGTGCTATCCGCCTTGCCCGCAAAGGCCGGCATTTGCAGAGCCAGGAACATGCCAGCGACAAAACTGGCGCAGATGATTGAAAGTTTTTTCATGGTCGTGTTCATTTCAGCGATATCCATTGCATGGGATTGAGCGTCGCGCCCTGATGGCGAAGCTCAAAGTATAAACCTGTTTCCGGGTGTCCGCCGCTATTTCCTGTCGACCCAATTGTTTCGCCACCCTCCACCCGGTCGCCGACCTGCCTGAAAAGCGCGTCCGCATGGCCGTACACCGTCATATAGCCATCGTCATGATTGATGATGATGAGATTGCCAAGGCCGCGCATCCATTCCGCATAAACCACCTGTCCTTTTGCAATCGCCTTGAATTCGTTGCCGCGCGGCGCGCTGATGAACAGACCTTTCCAGGTGCCGCCTTCTTCCCGCGCCGCGCCGTACTGCGCCGTAACTTTGCCCTTGACGGGCAGAACCAGGCGACCTTTCAACTGGGCGAACTGCCCGGATGTCGCGGTGGGCAGGCGGGTATTTTCCGGGACGCTGCCCGGTTTGCCCTTGGCTTTTCCAGCCGCCCGACGCGCTTCCTGTTCCGCCTTTTCCCGCGCCTTGCGCGCCGCTGCCGCCTTTCTCTCCTGCTCTGCCAAGAGGCGAGTCAACTGCTCAATGACCTGATTTAAGCGTTTTTCGTCCTTTTTCAGAAAATCAATCTGCTGGCGCTGGGTCTTGATTTGCCCGGAAATGCGGGTTAGAACCTGCTGGTGCTCATTTCGCTGGGTGAGCAGATGGGCGTGTTCCTCTTCCTGCTGGTTTTTCACGGTATCCAGTTCTGTGGCCTTTTCTTTTGCTTCTTCGGTCAGTTGTTGTTGTCTTTTCAGGGTGGCGCGGATGTCGGAGAGCAGGACGGCGCGCGCCTGGGCAATGATGCGAAGATAGTAGAGGTCACGCGCCAGAAGATTGGGATCATCCCCATTCAACACCATTTCCAGAGTGTCGGATGACCCTTGGGTATATTGGCGGTAGAGCAGACGTTCCAGTTGTTGTTGCTGCTGGTTGCGCGCCTGTTCCAGCGCGATGCCTTCCTGTTTTAAGTCGCGCAACGTGCCTTGCAGGCGTTGCTGCTCTTTTTTCAGGGAATTCAACTGCCGCTGTGCGGTGGAGATTTGTTCTTCCGACTGTTTGAGCTGGGTTGTCACATCCGCCCTGGATTCTTCGCTGGCGGAGAGTTCCTTGCGGAGCGTATCCAGACGGCCTCGCAATTCCTGCAAGTCGGTTTTTTGCCGCGCGATTTCCGCCGCGCTCTGGGCATGAAGCAGGGGCGCGGCAAGGCCGGCGGCGACAAGGACAAGAAAAATCAGCAAAAAATGGCGCATCGAAAGGATAGGAAAGAATACAGGTTGAAGAAAGGATTTATTCTATAATGCCAGCTTTTCGTATCAAACAGTTATCGGGGTTTACTGTGTCTTTTTTGGAATTTGTCCAGAATAACATTCTGATGGTCGCAATCGCCGTGATCAGCGGCTTCATGCTGGTCTGGCCGGGGTTTCGCCCGGCGGGCAAGCGGGTCAACACGCATCAGGCAATCCAGCTCATCAACCGCGAAGAGGCGGTCATCCTGGATGTCCGCGAGGCGGGCGAGTTTACGGCAAGCCACATGCCGGGCGCGCGGAACATCCCGTTCAAGAGCCTGGAAGAGCGGATGGCGGAGCTGGAACCTTTAAAGGAAAAGTGCCTGCTGCTCGTCTGCGCTTCTGGCGCGCGCGCCGGACAAGCCTACGCGCGTCTTGAAAAACTGGGCTTTACCAAGCTCAATTGTCTGGAAGGCGGGGTGGATGCCTGGCAACGCGCCGGGTTGCCCCTGATTCGGAGCAAGAAAAAATGAAGCCGGTACGGATGTATACCACGGAAGTCTGTCCCTACTGCATTCGCGCCAAGCAGTTGTTGCGCGAGCGCGGCGTTAAGGAGATTCAGGAAATCCGCGTCGATCTCGACCCGGAGGCTCTTGTGACGATGCAGCAGGAAACGAATCAACGTACCGTGCCGCAAATCTTCATTGGCGAGACGCACGTTGGCGGCTGCGACGATCTGTACGCGCTGGATCGCGCCAATGGCTTAATCCCTTTGTTGCAGGAATAATTCACCCTTGTTAAGGAAACGTAATGACTGAAGAAAACCAGCCGAACGCGCAACCGGCCGATACCGCGCCCGTGTTTTTGCTCGAAAAAATCTATGTGCAGGACCTCTCGATTGAGGTTCCCCATGCTCCGGGGATTTTTCTGGAACAGGGCGAGCCGAAAATTGACATTCAGTTGAACAATGTCGGCGGGTTGATTCAGGGCAACCTGTTCAGTTCCATCCTGACCGTGACCGTCAACGCAAAACTGGGCGAAAAGACCGTGTTCTGTGTGGAAGTCAAGCAGGCTGGCATTTTCAGGCTGCACAACATTCCTCCGGCGGAGGTTGAGCCGTTGCTTGCCGTTTCCTGCCCCAACATCCTGTTGCCTTATGCCCGCGAGGCGATTTCCGAGGCGACGATGCGCGCCGGTTTTCCGCCGGTTTATATCCAGCCGGTCAATTTCGACGGAATTTACCGCGCCCAGTTGCAGGAACGTGAGAAGCAACAGGCCGGACAAAACACAGAGGCCGGGTAGCGTAAGGCTCGAATCCAGCCTTGTCAGGAGATTGATGATGTACCGAGTACTGCTTTCCCTGTTTTTTCTCGTTCTGGGCGGGAACTTCGCGTATGCGCTTGAGTACCGCTCCGTTTCCGTCCCGGTTGCCATCCTGTACGACGCGCCTTCCGCGCAGGGCGCAAAGCTGTATCTGGTCAAGGAAGGCACGCCGATGGAAGTGTTGGTGCAGATAGAAGGCTGGACCAAGGTGCGCGATGCCGAGGGGACGATCGCCTGGATTGAGCGGGGCGCGTTGTCGCTTCGTCGCACCGCCATTGTGATCAGCGATCAGGCGGAAATCCGAAGCAGCGCAAAGGATGACGCGCCCATCGTGTTTACGGCGGAAAAATGGCTGATTCTCGACCTCTTGAAAGACAGCCCGCCCGGTTGGGTGAAAGTCCAGCATCGGGATGGGGTGAGCGGATTCGTGCGCCTCGGCAAGGTTTGGGGGCCATGAGGATTTCCGTTCTGGCGGCTGGCGCGTGGGGAAGCGCCCTGGCGCTGGCCTTTTCGCGGCGTCATGAGGTGACGCTCTGGTCGCATGAAGCGGATGTAGTGGCTGAAATTGCGGCGAGCCGCGAAAACCGTCGCTTTTTGCCGGGATTTGTGTTGCCGGAAAAGATTCTCGTAATCAACGACCTGAAAGCAGCCTTCAATCAGGCGGAAATTCTCCTGATTGCGACTCCGATTGCGGGGCTGCGCCCCACGCTCATGGCAATCCGGGAACAGTATGCGAAAACCCCGCCCCCGCCGATGCTCTGGGTCTGCAAGGGGTTTGAGGTGAAAAGCGGGAAGTTGCCGCATGGGGTGCTGGAAGAGGTTTTTCCCGATCCTTCCCGCCGCCCTGCCTATGGGACGCTTTCCGGCCCCAGTTTTGCCCAGGGCGTAGCTGCCGGGTTGCCTACCGCTATTACCTGCGCGGCGCATGATATGGCGTTTGCCCGCCAGATGGCGGCGAAGCTGAACGATGGCGCGCTGCGGATTTACGCTAGTGATGATTTGATTGGGGTTGAGGTAGGCGGCGCGTTGAAGAACATCCTCGCCATTGCGACCGGCGTTTGCGATGGCTTGACGCTTGGCGACAATGCCCGCGCGGCCTTGATGACGCGGGGACTGGCGGAAATTGCCCGTTTTGGCAAGGCTTTGGGCGGCAGGAAGGAGACTTTCATGGGGCTGGCGGGGGCGGGCGACCTGATTCTTACCTGTACCGGCAATCTTTCCCGCAATCGCGCGGTGGGCTTGGGACTGGCGGCGGGCAAGGCGTTGCCGGACATTCTGGCGGAACTGGGGCATGTGGCCGAAGGCGTTCCCACCGCGCTGGAAGTCGCGCGTCTTGCGGAAGAACTTGGCATCGAGATGCCGATTACCCAGGCCGTTACCTTGCTACTGCAAGGCCAACTGGCTCCGCGTGAGGCGGTTGCCAATCTGCTTGCCAGAAATCCAGCCGAAGAATAATTTTATTGAGCATGAAATTCTGGTAAAGTAGTTTTGGAGATGGAATCTTGGCATCTCCTTGTTGTTTTTCACAGCCTTCCAATTTCCTTAAACTTTTGGAGATTCAAGCCATGAAACCAAAATATCGCATGGGAACCTTCCCAACCTTGTTTGCGGCGTTGTCGCTTACTTTTGCGGGTTTTGCTGCCGCAGCCGGGGATGAACCCATCACGCCGATCAAAGCGCCCACCGGCATCCATCAGGGCAAGGCCGAACTGGGCAAGAAACTTTACTTCGACCCGCGCCTTTCCAAATCCGGTTTTATTTCCTGCAATTCCTGCCACAACCTTTCCCTGGGCGGCACGGACAATCTGCCGACGGCGATTGGGGATCGCTGGCAACAAGGCCCGATCAACTCGCCGACGGTATTGAATTCCAGCCTCAATCTGGCGCAGTTCTGGGATGGTCGCGCAGCCGACCTGAAGGCGCAGGCAGGCGGCCCGATTGCCAATCCGAAGGAAATGGGCTTTACGCATGAGCTTGCCGTCAATGTGCTGGCAACGATTCCCGGCTATGTGAGCGAGTTCAGGCATGTGTTCGGCAAGGACAAAATTGATATGGATCAGGTGACGGAAGCCATTGCCGAATTTGAAAAAACGCTGGTAACGCCCAATTCTCGCTTTGACCACTGGCTGCGGGGCGATGAAAAAATCCTGACTGCCGATGAAAAGGCGGGCTATGCCCTGTTCAAGAAGAGCGGTTGCGTGGCTTGCCATAATGGCGAGGCGGTCGGCGGCAATTCCTTCCAGAAGATGGGGCTGGTTGAGCCTTACAAGACCTCCAATCCTGCGGAGGGACGTTCTGCCGTGACGGGGCAGGATGCCGAGCGGTTCAGTTTCAAGGTGCCGACCCTGCGGAATGTGGAATTGACCTATCCCTACTTCCATGATGGCGCGGCGCACACCCTGACGGAAGCGGTCAACCTCATGGGACGCCTGCAATTGGGCAAGAAATTCTCGACAAAGGAAAACGCGCAGATTGTCGCCTTCTTGAAGACCTTGACCGGCGATCAGCCCAGTTTTGCCCTGCCGATTCTGCCGCCTTCGACCGACAAGACTCCGCGTCCGGTTCCTTTTGATTGAGTTCAAAACCCTCATCCCGGCAAACAGGCGAACCCGCCTGTTTGCCGGTTTTTTCGCCTTGTGCCTCATTGTGTTTGGCGTGGCAAAGATGATGTCAATATCGGAAGATACCCTGCCTGCGGCGGAGATGGATTTTCTGGGGCAGCAGAAGCAGTATGCGCGGGTACGGGCGGCGCTGCAAAACAGGTTGGATGCGCTCAACCGCACCCTTGCCGCGCATGGCCTTAATCCGGACGACCTCAACATTCTCATCGTGGCCTACAAGGCGGAGGCGGTTCTGGAAATTTACGCGAAGGCTTCAGGCGCGGCGCGGTACGAGAAGCTGATTTCGTACCCCATCTGCGCCGCTTCCGGGAGCCTCGGCCCCAAGCGACAGGAAGGAGATAAACAGGTGCCGGAAGGGTTTTATCGGATTGACCGCTTCAATCCGGCGAGCAACTACCATCTCTCCCTTGGCATCAACTATCCCAATCAGGCGGACAGGCTGAAAACCCGTGCCGCCGATCCGGGCGGCGACATTTTCATTCATGGCGGCTGCGTGACGATTGGTTGCCTGCCCATGACCGATCCGGTCATGGAGGAAATTTATCTCTATGCTGTCTATGCCCGCAACAGCGGACAGGAGACGATTCCCGTCTATCTTTTTCCGTTTCGCTTGACAGCGGAGAACATGAAAAAGTACGCGGCGGACTATCGCGCAACGCCTGAGCTGCCTGCCTTTTGGCGCACCCTCAAACAGGGCTATGACCAGTTTATCGAAAGCGGCAAGGCGCTTGAAGCGCGGGTTCTGGAAAGTGGCGATTATGGCTTTGATTTACCCCAGGTTTGACAAGCGTAAACAAAAAGTTTATAAGTGCGCCATGATTAAGACCTTTGCCAACGAAGAGACAGAATCTTTCTGGGAAACCGGCAAATCACGTCGTTTTCCTCATGCGATTCATAAGCGCGCCACCATGCGCTTACTGCAACTTGCGGCAGCAGTAGTCGTAGAGGACATGCGCGTGCTACCGTCAAATCACCTGGAAGCCCTGAAAAACGACCGCGCTGGGCAATGGAGTATCCGCATTAACGGACAGGGGCGTATCTGTTTTGCGTTTTTAGACGGCAACGCTTTCGATGTTGAAATTGTCGACTACCACTAGGAGAACTGCCATGTTACCAGCCATTCACCCCGGTGAATTCCTTGCCGAAATCCTGAAAGAGTACGCTCTTTCACAAGCAGCCTTCGCCCGCAGAATCGGAGTATCGCCCATGCGAATTTCCCATGTCATAAAATGCGAACGTCCCGTAACGGCAGAACTCGCCTGTCGCTTCGGCAAAGCCTTTGGACAAACGCCACAGTATTGGCTTAATCTGCAAGCGGATTATGACCTGAAAATCGCGCTTGCTAAACTCAAACCCGCCATTTCACACATCAAGCGGTTGTCTGAATTCACGCCAGAAAGCAAACAACTTCACGCATGACGACCAAGCCAATAGAACGCCAGGTAACATCCAATCCCAACGGCAAACGTTCAAGCGCCCTACCGTTTAAATCGAGGGACGCGGCGTGGAAGTCATGCTAGAATAAGCCATTGGTTTATTGATATTTTTCATCATGCTGAAACAACGAACCCTGAAATCCGAAATCCACGCATCCGGCGTGGGGCTGCATGGCGGCCTTAAGGTCACGCTGGTTATGCGCCCAGCGCCGCCCGATAGCGGGATTGTCTTTCGCCGGGTGGATTTTCCAAGACCCGTGCGGTTGCCGGCTTCGGCAACCAGCGTGGGCGATACCCGGATGTGTTCCTGCCTGGAAGTGAAGGGCGATTCAGGGCTGGTCAAGGTGGGGACGATTGAGCATTTAATGTCGGCCTTGTCGGGACTAGGCATTGATAACGTCATGATTGATCTGGACGCGCCGGAAGTGCCGATTCTCGATGGTTCTTCCGCGCCTTTTGTTTTTCTGATTCAGTCGGCGGGGATTATCGAACAGGCCGCGCCCAAGCGTTTTATCCGCGTGCTCTCGCCGATTCGGGTTGAGGATGGCGATAAATGGGCGGAATTTACGCCTTATGAGGGATTCCGCCTGGATTTTTCCATCGTGTTCGACCATCCGGCCATTGCCCGTTCCGCAAAGTGCGCTTCCTTCGATTTTGCCGACCATTCCTACATGCAGGAAGTGGCGCGCGCCAGGACTTTCGGGTTCGTTCAGGAAGTCGAATGGATGCGCGCCAATGGTCTGGCACTGGGCGGCGGTCTGGGGAATGCCATCGTGCTGGATGAATTCCGGGTGCTGAATGAGGATGGCTTGCGCTATGCGGACGAATTCGTAAAACACAAGATTCTGGATGCCATTGGCGATCTGTATCTTTTGGGGCATCCGTTGCTGGCGGCCTTTTCTGCTTACAAATCCGGGCATGACCTGAACAATCGGCTGGCTCGCGCGTTGCTGGAAAAGCAGGAAGCCTGGGAGTTGGTCACGTTTCCTGAAAGTTCGCTTGCGCCGGAAAAGCCGCGCCGCTGGCTGGCGCAGAGCTGGCCTGTCTCGGAAGACGAGACGGATTTGTCCGACCCGGTTGGTTGGGCAATGGCGTAAGGGGTGAAGGGCTATGGGCTACGTTCGCTTTCTGGCCCTGCTGCTCGTCATCGTTATCGGCCTTGGTTTTTTTGCCTATGCGCTGACCAATGACCACCGCTATTGGCGGTTGAGTTGGCGATTATTGAAGGGTATGCTGATTTTTGCGCTGATTTTCTTTGGGCTTTTGTTTCTGGAACGTCTGGCCTTGATTCCCGCCGTGGCGTTGTAGTGCCTTGCAGACGGTACTTGAAAAAACATTGTCAAAAAATTAATTCTGTCTGTATAATTAGCGGGGTTGCCATGTTTACGGCATTTTATTTTGGATCGGGCTGAAGGGCGTTTCCTTCCGGTATTTTTCGGAGGATTTTCCAATGGCATCGCAAAAACCTTTTGCAATCAAGGAGTTACCACCCCACAGCATTCTAGCGGCATGTTTGCTGCTGCCTAACGTCTTACCTGTTTCTGCTTCCCCGCCCGATTCCGGGTCTTACAGACTGCAATTGTTCTGCAAACGGCGGTTTACCCTTTCCCCGATTTTTCGCATTTTTGCCAAGGCGCGCGCGCTGGCCAGCTTCACTATCTGAAGGACGGTATCCCGGAACCCTTGACGCCGGGGCGGTGGCTGATTCATGAACACCGCGCCAAGTCCGGCTACATTGAAGCCTCGGCGCTGTTCCGTGTGCTGGCCTGGACGTATGCCTACAAGACCTACAACATGCGCGACATGCAGAAATTCCTTGATCTTTACGGGCTTCCGTTACGGCTTGGAAAGTACCCGGCGGGACTTGATAGGGATGCGGCGGGCAAAAAAGACTGCGACGCACTACTCCGGGCGGTCAAGAACATCGGGCATGATGGGGCGGGCATTGTTCCCGCCACGATGCAGATTGAGTTCGTTCAGGCACAGAAGGCAGGCACCATCACGGACTTCCTCTCAACCATCGAATACTGGGAGAGAAAACAGTCCGTCGCCATTCTGGGCGGCATCTTGACCAGTCAAGCGGACGGCGAGAGCAGCACCAATGCCCTGGGCAACGTGCACAATCTGGTGCGCCGGGAAATCATGCTGCACGATGTGCGCCAGATCGAGCCTACCTTGTCCGAGCAGCTTGTTCGCCCG
>JAISSL010000045.1 GCA_031273145.1 Zoogloeaceae bacterium
GCCCTACCTGGACGGAACGGAACTCGACTACACCCGCGAAGGCTTGAACGAGGGCTTTCGCTTCAACAACCCGAACGTCACCAACCAGTGCGGCTGCGGCGAAAGTTTCAATGTATGAAGCGTGGCAACGCGCTTTGTTACACTTTAACCTTTTTACTTCGCAAGACCGCAGAACATCGCCATGCTGGAAATTCTCTACGCAGTCGGACTTCGCGTCTCCGAACTGGTGGCGCTCAAGATGCACGAAATCGGCTTCGACCAAGAGATTGTGCGGATTATTGGCAAGGGGGGCTGACCACTTTTTCCACCTTTTCCGCTGAAACGGTTGAGCGCCTTATTTCTGGCCGCGTTGGCTATGCTCTGGCGCTTTGCGCGCTGCGGCGGGTTCGCTCCTCATGACCTGGCTTGGCTTGTTGAGCGTGGGCGCGCGACGCATTCTTGCGAGTTGAGGCGGGGCTTTTATTCCGCCGCCATCAATGTCTTACCACCCCTGAGCGCCCTGAACTCAAGTGATTTGTTACTGGCGGCTCCAAGCTACTACAAGGCTTCTGGTAGTGGTTTGAGTTCCTGCACGTTGTTTTGAAAGTCACCTTTCTTCGACAAGTTGTGATAGAATAATATTTTCAGGAATGGTTCATGTTCATCTTCATAAATGCAGAAGCGAGGATGAAATGAATGAGACAGAAGCCCCTTTTTGTGATTCATCGACATGAAGATACCTTTGTTTTCTGTAGTGTCCATTTGTCTTGCAATACTGACTCTGGATGGTTGTGCGATATATCGTGACAGCCAGGGTAGACATGTTTTTTCCACAGACATGGCGCAACTTTTGGGGGAGGTGATGGACGAACGCCCCATGCCAGATGGCAGTAGCGCGACAATACGCAAATTGGGTAATCAGTGGAGCCTCAAATTTGGCATCGTTTCCCGTATGCTCTCGCTTGGCAATCTCGCGGATGCGAAGATTCTCAGCGTGAGCCAGGTGGGGGATAGCGTGAACGTCCTGTTGTCAACCCTGTCACCAAGCTGCCAGCAAACCGATATGCTGGTCAATTTAAGGAAAAATACGACCAAGGTGAACAAATGGGATATTGCCAGCACTCATTGCAACAGCAGTGAACAGCCTTCTTTGTACGTAAAAACCGGCAAAAATGAGGAATACATAGATGTCGTCAGGGGAGACAGTGTAAAACGCATGACCCGTTTTATCTACAGAGGCGGCGAGCTTTATCGTACGCGTGAAGTGATCTTACCTAAAGAGCAGGTGGCACAGCCCGCCAGAACGACAAAAAAGAAAGAACAGGTTACACGGTCGGGGCTACCAGTGACCCCAACAGCGACTGCAACCCCAACGTCGGGAACGGTTTCAAGCGCCACTGGTGCTTTGCAACCAGCTGCCGACATGGTTATTCCTGCACGACTGGATTTTGGCACGCCGGTGCGTCAGGAAAAAGTGACCGTTGATCTCATGTAGTCAAACCTGCACAACTTCTAACCCATTGATTAAATTGGATTATTTCTTGAGGATTTTTACTGTCATGGAACCCAAAAAAACAGCATCCGCAGAGCGTGGAATTATTCCGGCAGGGCTTGACCCGGCAACCCTCGTCTGGCTTATTGTATTGACCCTCATTTATCTTACTTTTGAGCTGGCGTTCAATGCTCGCTTGCTAGATGTGGTAGGCGGAGCTGCCAGTCAGGAGGAAATTGATCATATTGAATTCTATGGAAGAATGCTGTCTGGCACAGCGGCTGCATTGTTCCTGCTGCAATATCTGTTGAACAGGCGCGCCACTTCTCGTGTGATTATGTTTTCTTGCATAGCTTGTATCTTTGTGGTCTATCATAGCTTGCAGAGTTTTGTTGACCATGTGGTGGATTCCAGCACGCCTGTATTTCGCCGTCAAGCAGCCCATCTTGTGCTTATCCAAAATGGATTGGTTAATAATCGCGTATCACTTGCAGGGATAGATGAAGCGTCTGGACTATACCGCTTGCCAGAAGGGAAAGCCTTTCTTGCGTTTTTCCCGTTGTTGAGCGTATCTGTGGAAGAGTTGGATCGCAAGCTGGAACAAGCCGAATTGCAACTACTGCGCACGGCTATCGAAAAAGAGGTGGGGGGCATACAACGCTATTATGACAACTATGTAAAGGCGATCGAAACCGCCTCAAAGCAGTGGCGCAAGTATCGTGGGCATGATCTGGATAAGGAAATTGAGAAGAAACACCGCGAGGCATGGGGTGAATATACGGGTAATTTGAAAAAACGCCGCTGGACGGTCAAATACGTGGCGAGTAATGCCCGATTATCGCACGCCATGCGTGATGAGATGCGAAAGAAACTTAAATACCTTCCCGCCGACTGGCGAGCAGATGACGAAGGGGCTGTTCGTGCTGCGGTTGCAAGGGAGGTGCGCGAGGAAGTAGCAAATCAAGTGGCAAAGACGTACCGCATTCCGCTCAACCTGTCGCAAGCAGATTTTATTGCTGCGCCGTCCGTTCAGAAAGAATTGCGCGAGAACCTGAGCTTGCCACGGAATGTTCGAGTGCCACTCACGGCAGGCAAACAGGATTTCATCAGGCTTTATGATTCCATGTGTTTGTTTCAGGCAGAAAAACAGCTTCAAAAATATAACGCGTCAGTAGATTCTTTTGCGGATGGCGGCAAAAATGCTGTGATGGGACTGGATGCCGCGCGTGCGGCTCTTGTACCACCGATAGCGCTTTTTTTCTCGCTTATGGGCGCAATTGGGCACCTAGGAAAGTTATGTTATTTGATCGCCAAGTTGTGTACGCATGGCAGAAAACGGCGTGGTCTCTGGTTGCTGCCCTTGGGACTGCTTGTATTGATCTGGACTGGATTCAGCCACATGGAGAATCGGGTTACCCAATCACGCCTTTATGACGCATTGCAGAAACAAGTGCTGAAAAACACCGAGAGATATTGGCGTACGCGCCTGATTCTGAATGCGATTCATGTTGTGGCGGTTGGACAAGGGGTTGCATATCCGCTCAATGAATCCTTGCGTATACATGTACTGCGTGGACTGACCTTTGGGTATGAACCGAAAGAAAAAACAGAGCGCGAGGCATACGCAGAATAGCAAGCGAAGATTCTGCACAATCAGCGTCCAAGCCATTGTCTTGTAGACAGCAATGGTTTTTAACTTGCTGTCCGCAGGACATCGCTGTCTGCAAGACCCTACATCCGAATCAACCGGCTACCCGCGAGGCGGTCGTGCAGGAATTGGCCTTCCGAATCCACCAGTCGCCAGAAAAAACCCGCCCCAAAGCACATCAGACTGAACCAGGCCGCCAGATAGCGAAACAACGCCTGCATGGGACGCAAAGGGTGGCCGCTCTTATCCACCACGCGAATTTTCCACGTTTTCATCGCCAAAGTCTGCCCGCCCCGCATCCAGAACCAGACAAAATAAAGCGCAAGCAGTGCCACAAAATGCAGGCGCACAACCCAGGTCGGCGCTTCTACATGCGCGATTACGCCCAACAGAATATGCGGCAACACGCAGCCAAAGAGCGCCACCGCCAGCAACAACAGGCATTCATACAGCATGGCGCAGACACAACGGACAAAGCCCGGCACGGCTGCCGTCCGGCTTGCCTTTTCTGTCGCGCCGCCGTGACCAACCTCAAGGACGCGAGGCCGCCGTTCATCCAGCCAGTTCTTCCCGGCAATCAAAAAGCCCAGCAGAATGAACGCGCCGGGCGGCAAGGCCGCCAGCAAAAAACCGGCGTATTCTTCCGGCAAGACCTGCAAGGCCGTCGCGCCGGGAATGACCAGATCAATTCCGGCCAAAAACGTGCCGCTTGCGATGAATTCGCGCAAAGCGCCCAGCAACGCCAGCAGCCACAACAGCCCAACTCCCATGAAAATGCCATCCAGCGTGGATTCCAGGGGCGGATGCTTGCCCGCAAAGGCTTCGACCCGCGCCAGCACGATGCAGTTCGTGGTAATCAGGGGAATGAAAATCCCCAAAATGAGATACAAACCGTGAAACCAGGCATTGAACAGGAGATCAATGACCGTCACCAGCGCGGCAATGATGAGGATGAACACCGGAATTCGAATCTCATGCGGAATCCAGTTGCGAAGCAGGGAAATAATGGCGTTGGCAAGCGCCATGACGATGAGGGTTGCCGTCGCCAGCATGACGGCATTGACCATGTTGGTGGAAATGGCAAGCAGGGGACAGAGGCCAAGCAGTTGGGCAAGGCCGGTGTTTTGTCGCCATATCCCGTTCCAGGCCAGAGTTTTCAAGGTTTTCCGATTCATGGCGCGGTCTCCCCGGCAAACAGTTCATCCCGATGCAGCACGACAAAACGCGCCGCCTTATGCACGGCGGCAATGACCGCGCGCGGCGATACCGTCGCGCCAGTCATGTAGTAAAACCGGCCATGATCCTTCTGCACCTTCCACTGGGCATCGGGCACCAGCGGATAGTTGAGGCCATCAAACTGGAGAATCCAGGGATATTTTTTGTTCTTGTCCTTCTTCAAATCTATGTAGTCGCCCAGCCCCGGCGTTTCCCGATGTTCGATGATGCGAACGCCGGTAATCGTGCCATCAAAGGTAATGCCCAGAATCATGCGGATATTGCCCGAATAGCCATCCGGCGCAATGGCTTCCAGCGCCAGCGCAGTCGGTTCTCCCGCAATGCGGGCGCGATACACGGTGCTTGCGACGGCTTGCCCAAGTTCCGGCGTGGGCGGCAGGACAAGAACGTCATCCAGCAAATCGTTGTCGTAATATTTCTGCGGCAGCACTTCGTTCAAAAAGGCCAGCCGTTCCGCCGCGAGAGAAGCCTGAATGGCAGGCGCGGTCAAATGATAGACACTCGCCAGCAGGCCGGTAAAAACCAGCACGAACGAGACCAGAATACCGGCCAGACGAGCCGAGGAATAAAGCGCGGCGTTCATGGCGCATCTTCCTTTTCTTCATCCGCCCGCTTGACCGGCATGGAAGGCAACGCGCCAAAGACTCTGGGCTGGCAATAGAGATCGAGCAGGGGCGCGGTCAGATTCATGAGCAGCACGGCAAAGGCAATGCCATCCGGGAAAGAGCCGAACACCCGAATCAGGTAGGCCAGCAATCCCGCGCCCGCGCCGAAAATGAGTTTTCCTCTAGGAGTAGCGCAGCCGGAAACCGGGTCGGTCGCAATGAAAAACGCGCCCAGAATGGCTCCGCCGGAAAAAAGATGGAACAGCGGGTCGGCAAAGCGCGTGGGATCAACCAGCCAGCAGACGAGCGCAAGGGCGCTCATGCTGACGATGAAAGCCAGCGGCACATGCCAGCTGATGACGCCCATGATGAGCAGGAAAATTCCCCCGCACAGATAGGCGGTCGTCACCCATTCCCAGCCGCGCCCGGCAAAGGTTCCGTAAAGGTTCTGGCTCATCAGGAGTTCCTGCACATTGTCATGCAGGACATCCGTTTTCAGCGCGGTCTTGATGGCATCCAGCGGGGTGGCGGAAGTGAGCGCGTCCAGATGCGGAGCAAAGCCGAAAATAATCTCCACCTGCCGCGAAAAACTTAAGGTCAAGCCCTGCGCCGGCCACTGCGACATCAGGGCGGGAAAAGCAATGATGCAAACGGCAAAGGCAATCATCGCCGGATTGAAAGGATTTTGCCCTAGGCCGCCGTAAAGCTGCTTGGCAATCACGATGGCGAAAAAAACGCCGATGACCGTAAGCCACCACGGGGAGAGGGGCGGAAAGGTGAGCGCAATCAGCCAGGCCGTCACCAGCGCGGAATGGTCATGCAGACGTTCCTTAACGGGCTTGCCGCGCCAATAAAGCAGCACTCCCTCAAACAACAGGGCGGATACGCTGGCGATGAAAATCTGCACGACGAGCGCCGGACCAATCAGGAGCAGATAGGCCAGAATGCCCGGCAGAAGCGCCAGCAACACCAGATTCATGGAACGCTGGATACTGACCGGACGATGAAGATAGGGCGCGGAAAAGGGATTCATGCGGGGTTTCCGGGTTCGGGTTTGGGGTCAATGGTTTCGGCCTCATGCGCCATCCGGGTACGTTCTACCGCAGCGGCAATGATGGCTTCGGCTTCACTCGTTGGCGGGGCAGAGGACGCGCCCGCCTGTTCCACCGCCCGTTTTGCGCTCTGCGCTCTGGCGGCCTGAGCGAGTTTTTCCGCGCGTTCGGCCTTTTCCCGCTCGATGCGGAATTGGCGAAACTCAAAGCGTTCCCGCGCCTGATCCGCCATTTCCTGATTCTTGGCCGCCGCGCGAAGCTGGTCTTTGGCAAAGCGGAAATACTGGGGCAGCGGAATGGAAGCCGGACACACATACGCGCAACAGCCGCATTCGATACATTCGTGGATGTGGTAGCGCTGGGTTTTGGCAAAATCCCCGGCGCGGCTCCACCAATACAGCTCATACGGCAAAAGCCCCTGCGGACATGCCTCTGCACAGGAAGTGCAGCGAATGCAGGGCGATTCCGGCGCTTCCGGCGGAAAAAGCTGCGGCGAGCGGGCAATCAGGCAATGGATGCCCTTGCCGATGGGCGCATCCCCATGCGGCAGAAGAAAGCCCATCATCGGCCCGCCGACCAGGCAACCATCGGCGCTTCCGCGCATTCCCGCGTAGCGCAGGATGTCGGCAATCGAAGCGCCGAGCGGCACTTCCAGATTGCCGGGACGCTCGACATCGCCGGTCACGGTCACGATCCGGCGGATGAGCGGTTCGCCATGCGCCACCGCCCGCCAGATGGCATGAATCGTCGCCACATTGAAGCATTGGACGCCAAGCTGGGTGGGCAGCACACCTATGGGAGCGCGTTTGCCGGTGAGCATGTAAACCAGTTGCTTCAAGCTCCCCGCCGGATAAATGGCGGGGATGATCACGACCCGGATATGGTGGACGACGGATTCCAGCCGGGCGGCAAGCGCGTTCTGCATGGCGACGGCGGCTTCCGGCTTGTTGTTTTCGATGGCGATCAAGGCTTCCCGCACGCCCAGAAGTTCGGTCAGAAAGATGAGGCCGGAGATGATTTCATCGGCGCGTTCGCGCATCAGGCGGTCATCGCAGGTGACGAACGGCTCGCATTCCGCGCCGTTGACAATCAGGGTTTCCAGCGGGATGCCCGGCGCTTTCACGAGTTTGACGTGGCTTGGAAAGACCGCGCCGCCCATGCCGACCACGCCCATGTCTTGCAGGTAATGCTGCACGCGCTCCGGGTTGAACACCTGTCTTGCGTACTCGGTTGCCGTCTGTTCCAGAAAGGGCTGCCGTTCTCCCCAGGCATCCTCGCCATCCGCCTCAATGACGATTGAGGGCGCGGCAAGGCCGGAAGGATGCGCGACCGGATAATCGCCCACGTCCCGCACCGTGCCGGAAGTGGGCGCGTGCAGGCTGGCGGAAATCCAGCCTTCGGCGGCGGCAATGCGTTGTCCCTTCTTGACCTTATCGCCCGCCTTTACAATCGGTACCGGCGTTGCGCCCGCGCTCTGGCGCAGGGGTAGAATCAGCTTCTCCGGCAGAGGTAGCTGGGTAATCGCCTTTTCCGAAGAGGCTTCTTTTCTGTGTGCCAGATGAATGCCGCCCGGAAAACGAAAGAACTGGCGCAGGCGCTTCAGCATGGGATGTCCACCGGAGTTTTTATGAGGGATACGGGCACTTTCCGGGCGGGGCGGGGCCATTCCCAGTTTTCCGGCGTTTGCGGGATGGCCTTCATTTCGATGCAATCCACCGGGCAGGGCGGCAGGCAGAGTTCGCAGCCGGTACAAAACGGTGCAATGACCGTGTGCATCTGCTTGGCCGCGCCCAGAATGGCATCCACCGGGCACGCCTGAATGCAGAGGGTGCAGCCGATGCAGTTTGCTTCATCAATGAGGGCAACGCCTGCCTTGCTTTCTTTCTGGCATTCTGCGGACAAGGGCGTGTATTCGCGTCCAAGCAGGTCGGCTAATCGGCGCGCGCCTTCATCGCCGCCGGGCGGGCAGAGATTGATTGCCGCATCATCCTTGGCAATGGCTTCGGCATAGGGCTTGCAGCCGGGATAGCCGCATTGTCCGCATTGGGTTTGCGGCAGCAGGGCATTGATTTTTTCCACCATCGGGTCGCCTTCCACCTTGAAGCGGGTGGCGACGTAGCCGATAGCCGCGCCCAGAATCAGCGCGCCCAATGCCATGACAAGAACGGCGGGCAGAATTTCCATCTAGCGATTCAACCCCGCAAAACCCATGAAAGCCAGACTCATCAGGCCGGCGGTAATCATGGTAATGGCGGAACCCTTGAAGGGACGCGGAACATCGGCGGCTTCGACCCGTTCGCGGATGCCCGCAAACAACAGAAGTACCAGCGAAAAACCAAGGGCGCTGCCCAGGCCGAAGAGCAGGGATTCCACAAAATCGTAATGGTGCGAAATGTTGATGAGCGGCACACCCAGCACGGCGCAGTTGGTGGTAATGAGGGGAAGATAAATCCCAAGCGTCTGTTGCAGGACGGGCGAAGTCCGGGCGATGACCATTTCGGTCAGTTGCACGACAGCGGCAATAGTCACGATGAAAGCCAGGGTACACAGATATTCGAGGCCGAAGGGGATCAGCAGATAATGCTCGATGATGAAACAGGCGCCCGTCGCCAGGGTGAGGACAAACGTGGTGGCAACGCTCATCCCGAAGGCGGTTTCCAGCTTTTTGGAAACGCCCATGAAGGGGCAGAGGCCGAGAATCTGCACCAGAACGACGTTATTGACCAGAACCGCGCCGATAATCAGAAAAAGATAGGCAGTCATGTGGATTTTTTGCTTTCCGCGAGCGCCAGCGCGACTTCCCGCACGAGCGGGGGGCCACGGTAGATAAGGCCGGTGTAGAGCTGCACGAGCTTTGCTCCGGCGGCGATTTTGGCGCGGGCATCTTCCCCGCCTGAAATTCCGCCCGCGCCAATCAGGGGAATTTCCCCTTGCAGGCAATGAGCGAATTTACCCAAAGTTGCCGTAGCAAGGCGAAAGAGCGGCGTGCCGGAGAGTCCGCCGGTCTCATTCCCATGCGGCAGATGCTCCACTCCGGCGCGGGAGAGGGTGGTATTGGTGGCAATGAGCGCATCCATCCGATGTTTTTTAAGGGCATTGGCAATGCCCGCTATTTCGGCATCATCCAGATCGGGCGCGATTTTGAGCGCCAGCGGCACATAGCGCCCATGCTGGTCGGCAAGGCGCTTCTGCGCCGCTTTGAGGTGAGCCAGCAGACTATCCAGCGCCTCGTCCTTTTGCAGGGTACGCAAGTCTTTGGTATTCGGGCTGGAAATGTTGATGGCGACGTAACCCGCGTGCGGGTAGACCTTTTCCAGACAGAAGAGATAATCGTCGGTTGCCTTTTCCAGCGGCGTATCGGCATTTTTCCCGATGTTGATGCCGAGAATGCCGCCGTTTTTGGGAAAGCGGGCGTCCCTGACGCGATTCAAGAGGGCATCCACCCCGTGATTGTTGAATCCCATCCGGTTGATGATGGCGCGCGCTCTTGGCAGACGGAACAGGCGCGGCCTGGGATTGCCCGCCTGCGGGCGCGGCGTGACCGTGCCGATTTCGATGTGCCCGAAGCCGAAAGCGGCAAGCGCGTCAATGTGTTCGCCGTTCTTGTCCAGGCCGGCGGCAAGCCCCACCCGGTTGGGGAAGGTCAAGCCCATGACCTCAACCGGACTGGCGACGGGCGGCGGCAGAACGCGGGCGAGCAGGCCACTCGCTTTCAGCAGCGAAAGGCCGCTCAAGCTGGCAAGGTGCGCGCACTCGGCAGGCAGGGCAAACAGGGCGGGACGACAGATTGAATACAACATGGGCGGCATTTTACCAGTGTCTTGCGGGTCTTGCAGACGGTAATTGTCTGCGGGCGACAGGTCTTGCAGACGGCATCCGCCGCCCCTGCGGACAGTTATAACTCAACGGGCTTTGCAGAGGGAGATGGTTTTCAATTGCCTTCTCCAAGACTGCCGCCCGCAAGACCACTCGTCATTCCCGCTTTCAGTGGCAGGTGAATGTGAATAAAATACGGGCTTTTTCAGGCGCATCAGGAGAAAAATATGTTTTCATCAGGAATACGCTGGTGGGTAGTTACTGTTTTTGCAGTTCTGTCAGGGATGTTGGCGGGGTGTTCGGACGAGCCGCAAAATGGGGTTGATTATTCAGGCTTTTTTGAAGCGTCCAAGGCCAAGGCGGAACAGGGAGATGCAGAAGGCCAGTTTAACCTTGGTATGTTGTATTACGAAGGGAACGGCGCAGCGCGAAATCATGTCGAGGCCGTAAAATGGTGGCGCAAGGCAGCGGAACAGGGACATGTGGAGGCTCAGTTTTATCTTGGTCTAAGTTACGACAATGGGGAAGGGGTGAAACAGAACGATGTCGAGGCCATGAAGTGGTACAGACTAGCGGCGGAACAGGGAGACGCGACTGCCATGCGTAATATTGGCTCGATGTATTCCGATGGTCGCGGCGTTGCCCAGAGTGATGCCGAAGCCGACAAGTGGTATCGAAAGGCGGCAGAACTGGGGGATCCCATTGCCCAAACGATTCTCGAAGGAGGCATGAAAGTGGAAGATGAGATTGATGTCAAAGCGGTCAAAAAAGCGGCGAAACAGGGCGATGCGGATGCCCAGTTCAAACTTGGCGAAATGTATAACTATGGTAGGTACGTAACCCAAAATGATGCCGAAGCCGTGAAATGGTACACACAAGCCGCGAAACAGGGACATCAGAAAGCCCAATATGAGCTTGGCGTGATGTATCACCTGGGTGATGGCGTAGCCCAGAGTGAGGTTGAAGCCGCGAAATGGTACGCGCAAGCTGCGGAACAGGGGTATGAGGAAGCTCAGGCGCATCTTGCCGAGATGTACGAAAACGGCGAGGGAGTCGCCAGGAATGAAGCCGAAGCCGTAAAGTGGTATCGAAAGGCAGCGGAACAGGGACATGAGATCGCTCAACGCCGCCTTGCCGATATGTACGCGGAAGGCCGGGGCGTAGCCAAAAATAAGGCCGAGGCAATAAAGTGGTACAGACTAGCGGCAGAACAGGGGGACGAAGGCGCGCGATATGAGCTTGAAGCCCTGAAAGACTAGATTTTTCCGCAGCGTTCATAGACGATACGGGAGCAAACAACATCCGCTCCCGTATTTTTTTGCCAAGGGTTTTTTGCCCAAGGGCAGTGTGAAAAACCGGGCACTCAGTGCGCCATTCGCCGTTCTGGGTGATGGGAATGACGGCGTGGCGCTGTTCTCATCATTTTTGATTGCGATAAGGGATTGACCCTGCTGGGGGAGAAGTGTTTTGCAAATGGCAATTTTCTGAGAGATAATATGTCTTTCAAATTGCCGTCTGCGAGACATGATTACCATCTATCAGTTAAAACCAGCTTTTCAGGGCTTGTTGCGGCCGTTGGTGCGGCGGCTTGCGGGGGCGGGGGTGACGGCCAATGCGGTGACGCTTCTGGCGATGGCCATCTCGCTCTTTGTTGGGGGATGGCTCTGCGTCGTGGGGTTGGAGTGTCCCGTCTGGTATCTGCTCGTGCCGCTCTGGATGTTTTTGCGAATGGCCTTGAACGCCGTCGACGGGATGCTGGCGCGGGAGTTCGGCCAAAAAACGCCGCTCGGCGCTTACTTAAACGAGTTGTCGGACGTGGTTTCGGATGCCGCGCTGTATCTGCCGTTTGTGTGGGTTTTCCCGTTTGGCTGGCAGTCCATCTGCCTCGTCATTGGTCTTTCTGTGGTTTCGGAAATGGCGGGGGCGCTGGGGCCGATGGTCGGCGCGCCGCGCCAGTACGATGGCCCGATGGGCAAGAGCGACCGCGCTTTTCTGTTCGGCGTTTTGGGACTCTGGGCGGGATTGGCCGATGGTCGGCTGCCAGATTGGGTTTTCTGGATTATGGTTGCCGTCGTGCCACTTTTGATTCTTCTCAACACTGTCAACCGAATCCGTAGCGGCTTGACCGCCATTTCAACAAGGAGCAGTCCATGACACGCATTGCGGAAAACCTTCACTTCGCCACCCACGATGGCGTTTCCCTCTTTTATCGCCGCTGGCCTGCCACGGCGGCAATTCGGCGCGGGGCGGTCGTGCTGTTTCATCGCGGCCACGAGCATGGCGGACGCATGGCGCATCTGGTCGACGAGATGAATCTGCCCGACTTCGATTTTTACGCCTGGGATGCGCGCGGTCA
>JAISSL010000056.1 GCA_031273145.1 Zoogloeaceae bacterium
GGCTCATGCCGGATCATGCCTTCTCCTGCTTTGCCGGAGCCTTGTTCTTCTCGGACAACGCGCGAATCAGGCCGTCTATGCCCCCTGCGCGAATTTCCTGGGCAAAGGTTTCCCGATAATTGGTCACAAGGCTGATGCCGCCAACGACCACATCATAGACCTTCCAGCCTTGGTCTTTTTTCTCCATGCTGTAGTCAATCTGGATGCGTGTGCCGCCGGGTTGCACAATTTCCGTCCGCACCTGCACGTCCGTCTCATCCGGCTTCATCTTGAGCGGCTTGTATACGAATTTCTGGTCGCGGTAGGAAACGACCGCATTTCCATAAGTGCGGAGAAGCAAATCCCGGAACTGCTGCACCAGTTCATTCTGTTGCGCGGCGCTCGCCTGCCGCCATTCGCGCCCCACCGCAAGCTGGGTCATGCGGCGAAAATTGAAATGCGGCAATACCTTGGCGTCGACCAGTTCGCCAATCTTGTTGAGATTGCCCGCCTGAATGTCCTTGTCTTCCCGCAGGATTTTCAGGACTTCCTCGGTTACGCTCTGGACAATGCCATCCGGCGTGGGTTCCTGCGCCCCAACGCCGGGCGCCAGCAACAGGAACATCGTTGAAAACAGCAGACTGAAAAAAGGTTTCATTTTTCGTTTCCTCATGGTTTGGGAAAAATCATTCATCCTCGGATTTTACAGAACTTTCCGAATCGTCGTCATCATAAAAATCATCGTCGTCTTCCGACAAGGGGGCGGGCTTGCCATCGCGGATTTGCGCCGCGCGACGTTGCAGGTAAGCGCCGCGCAGATAGGCGTATTTGTCCCACGACGCGCCTTCGAGAATACTCTCGGCAGGCAGCATGGAAGCGCGAATGCCCACTACCTGAACGCTATATAGCGAGTAGTACTCGACTTGATCGAGGTTTTCCGTCAGATAGTGGATCGGGCGGAGCGGGCGAAACGGGTAAAGGTATATTATCCCGGAGCCGACCAGATCACGCGCACAGGAAGGCCCCATAAACGGCAGATAAAGATACGGGCCGGAAGCCATTCCCCAAACGGCAAATGTCTGCCCAAAATCTTCATCGCCCTGTTCCAGTCCCATTTCGCTTGCGACATCGAAAAGGCCAAGCAATCCCAGGGTAGAATTGATGAGAATCCGGGCAAATCCCGTCATTCCTTCTCCGACCTTGCCCTGAAGCAGCGCATTCAGACCCCGGCTCAAATCCCCGGAATTATTGAAAAAATTGCCAAGCCCCATCTTTACCGGCAGAGGAACCGCCGCGTCATAGCCTTTCGCGACGGGTTTCAACAGAGCCGCATCCATTTTTTCATTCATGGTGAACATGGCGCGATTGAACCCTTCATAGGGATCCTGTTCCATCGGCGCGCGCTGCGTCGCGCAACCCGAAAGGCAACAAAGCGCGCCCAGAAAAATGAGGCTATTGCGAAGGCTCATGGCGGGGCGGTCTGTCCTTCGGAAGCCTTGTTGAACATGAACTGGCTGATGAGTTTTTCCAGCGCCACGGCGGACTGGGTTTTGAGAACGGTAGCGCCATCGGCAAGGTCTTCTTCGTCACCGCCCGGTTCCAGGCCGATATATTGATCGCCCAGCAACCCGGAGGTGTAAATCGCCGCAAAGGTATCCTTTGGAAAAAGGTAGCGGTTGTCAATGTGCATTTCCACCAGCGCCACGTATTTTTCCGAATCGTAACGGATGTCCGTCACTCTTCCCACGAGCACGCCCGCGCTTCGCACCGCCGATTTCAGCTTGAGGCCGCCAATGTTATCGAAGCGAGCCTGAAGCTGATAGGTGTTTTCCATCTGAATCCCAGAAAAGCTGCTGACTTTGAGCGCAAGAAACAGCAATGCGCCAATGCCAATCGCCACAAAAAAACCGACCCAAAGGTCAAGAGCCTTGCGATTCATGATATTCCTCTGAACATGAAGGAGGTCAAAACGAAATCCAGCGCGAGAATAGCCAGCGCGGACGTAACGACTGTGCGGGTAATGGCGCGGGAGACGCCTTCTGCGGTCGGCTCCGAATCGAAGCCTTCAAAGACGGCAATCTGGGAAACCGCGACGCCGAACACGAAACTTTTGAGAATGCCATTCCAGACATCGTGCCGAAAATCTACCGAAGCCTGCATGGATGACCAGAATATACCATCATCCACGCCGATGAAAACCACGCCAATCAGCCAGCCGCCGAAAATGCCCATTGTCGAAAAAAGCGCCGCCAGAAACGGCATGGAAATGACGCCGCCCCAAAAGCGCGGCGCAACCACTCGCGCAACCGGGTCGACTGCCATCATATCCATTGCCTTCAATTGTTCGGTGGCTTTCATGAGGCCGATTTCGGCGGTAATCGCGGAACCGGCGCGGGAAGCAAACAGGAGCGCCGCCACGACCGGCCCCAGTTCGCGCAAGAGGGAAAGCGCCACCATCGTGCCCAAAGCGCCTGCCGAGCCGAAGCGTTGCAGAATTTCATAGCCCTGCAAGCCCAGCACCAGCCCGACAAAAAGGCCGGAAATCAGGATGATGATGAGCGAGAGAACGCCGGAAAACCAGATTTCCCGTAAGATCAAGCGCCCCCGCGTAAGCGACGCGCCGGAGCGGAAAAGCACCGCAAAAAAGAACCGGCTGCCGTAGCCAAGCCGCCAGACGCGGTTGACCGTCTCGTGGCCGAGCAGGCGCAGAAAATCCATAAAGCTGTGCAGGAATCGGGTCACGCCAAGGCTCCTGTATCCATGGTCAGGCCGAAATCGGCGGCTATGTTGGGGGCGGGAAAATGGTAAGGCACGGGGCCATCCGCCTTGGCCTGCACGAACTGGTCTACGAACGGGTCGCGGGAAGCGCGAATTTCGTCCGGCGTGCCTTCCGCCACAATTGTGCCTGCGGAAATGAAATAGATGTAATCCACCATTTGCATGGATTCATGCACGTCGTGCGTCACCATGATGGAAGTCGCGCCCAGGGCGTCGTTCAGCCGCCGGATCAGGTGCCCGATTACGCCTAGGGAAATGGGGTCGAGGCCGGTAAAGGGTTCGTCGTACAGGATGAGCGCCGGGTCGAGCGCCACTGCCCGCGCCAGGGCTACCCGACGCGCCATGCCGCCGGAGAGGGCGCTGGGCATCAAATCCCGCGCCCCGCGCAATCCTACCGCCTGCAATTTCATCAGCACCAGATCGCGGATCATGGACTCCGGCAGGTCGGTATGTTCGCGCAGGGGAAAGGCGACGTTATCGAATACGGAAAGGTCGGTAAACAATGCGCCGAACTGGAACAGCATCCCCATCCGCCGCCTAAGCGCGTAAAGTTCCGCAAGCCCCAGGGCGCTGACTTCTTCGCCCGCGACTTTCACCTGCCCGGAAGTGGGGCGCAACTGCCCGCCAATCAGGCGCAAGAGCGTGGTTTTGCCGCAGCCCGAACCGCCCATGATGGCGACCACCCGCCCTTTTGGGATGTGCATGTCAATGCCGCGCAGCACCGGCTTGCCGCCATAGTCAAAGCAAAGATTTTCGATACTGACCAGATGATCGTCCACCGTAAACTTTCTGAGCTGATGAAGCCCGGATAATAACAGAAGCCGATATGCTTGCACAAATTCATACGGGTCATTTCGATTTTTGGCTTTCCCGCCCCACGCTGTTCCATATGTCGAAGCGCGCTTTCCGGCATGGGCGCGGTTGTAGTATGCTACGCAAAGTTTTCATCTGGAAAAGTGACCTTCACCATGAGCGCGAAAAAAACCACGCAACCGAACGCCAACGCCCTGTACTACGGCGACAATCTGGGTATTTTGCGCGAGCACATCAAGGATGAATCGGTCGACCTGATCTATCTTGATCCGCCCTTCAACAGCGCGAGGGATTACAACGTGCTCTTTGCCTCGTCCAAGGGAGAACAGAGCGAGGCGCAGATTGTCGCCTTCAAGGATTCCTGGCATTGGGGAGAGCAGGCAGAGCGCGAGTGTTTTGAGATCGTGCGCGGGGAAAATACCACTGTCGCAGTGATGATGGAGGCGCTTCGCCAGCTTTTGGGCGAGAACGATATGATGGCCTATCTAGTCATGATGACGAATCGCCTTCTGGAGTTGCGCCGGGTTTTGAAACCGACTGGCAGTCTGTACCTGCACTGCGACCCGACCGCAAGCCATTATCTGAAAATCGTGCTGGACGCGGTGTTTGGGAAGGAAAACTACAGGAATGAAATTATCTGGAAACGCAAGACAGGACGGGGCGAGACCAACAACAAGGCAATCCGGTTTGGCGTCTCCCACGACGTTATTTTGTTGTACGCAGCTTCTAAAGACACAACCCTCACACGGCAATATCGTCCAAGTAACCCGGCTTACATCACAACCGCGTTTACGCATACGGATGCGGATGGGCGTCGCTACCATCTTGACAACATTGCCAGCCCTTCCTATCGCCCCAATTTGATTTATGAATACAAGGGGTATCAGCCTCCGGCAAATGGATGGGCGGTATCCAGAGAACGAATGGAACAAATGGAAGCAGAGGGGCGGCTCTACTTTCCCGCCGATAAATCTCACAGGATTCGGCGGAAGCGTTTTTTAGACGAACTGGAAGGCGAAACCGTTGACGACCTTTGGGATGATGTAGCCCCTATACATTCCCAGGCGCAAGAGCGCCT
>JAISSL010000098.1 GCA_031273145.1 Zoogloeaceae bacterium
TGTGACCGCTTCAATTACTGCATCCTGTACTTCCAGACGGTCTTGTGGAGAAAAAACCTTACGCTGTATCGGTTCCATTTCACGAAAAAGAAATAAATGACACAAGAAAGAATAACAAAGCAAAAAACATCAAACCTCGCAACTCACGCGGCATACCGAACGCCGCGTGCCGCCAGGTCAAATCAGGATAAAGCGGTGATTATGCGTTTCCTTGGCGAGCGCCTCCTCTGCCATCTCAATCGGAAATTCAACGAGGCAGACCGCCCAATGGCGGCGGTCCTGCGTAATCATCTGCGGCAGGCGTTGCTCCTTGTCGTAGCCCGGTATTTTCAGGAGAAGGCAGTCGTAGTCGTCATGTTTCAGCCACAAGCGGGTGGTCGGCTTGTATAGCTCATTGACGAGATTGGTGAGCACGACTTTCGGGTCGCTCCTGAATTTACGCAAATGCAGAGCCGGATCGGTCTCCTCAAGCGGACGGGATGAATCCTCTTCGACCATCTCCTGCTGGATGCGTAACTGCTCCAGTTCCTGCTGAAGGCGCAGGTTCTGGTTGGTAAAACCCTGCAAGAGACTGTTGAAAGCCGCGCCCAGCAAGGCTCCGCGCACCAGTTCAGGCGACTGGCGCAGGGTGCGAACCGTATGATCCATCAACTGAATTTTCTCGTCCTGCCCAGGGCGCGGACGCATCCCAAGCAGGGCGCAGACCCTTGATTGCTGTCTTTTGATATGGAGCGGCAGGTCTTTTTTGGTGGAAGTCGAACGCCCCAGACAGGCCGTCAGGTCTTCCGGTTTGGGAAACAGGGCTTCCAGAGGAAATTTCTTGTCATCCAGCGCAAAAGGGCCAGGCACGCTATCCCAGACCTCGGAGAAATAAATCTTGGCAAACTGGATGGCCGGCCACAGGTCTTCTTCGTAAGATGGCACCTTGGCAATGCGCCGGTCGGTCATCTCAATCACATGCGCGAGCAAAAGCTCGCGTTTTTCTGCGCCCTGGTCTTTTTTGCCCGCAACCAGTTGAGTCAGTTGTTCAAACAAGTTCATGATATTTCCGTATCAGTCACGCAGAAAACGGGATGTTGCGCCACCTGCAAGGCAGGCGGCATGGTTCAGTCAAAATGACCGGATGAATCTGGCGAATCATACTATGGTTCCATTCAATTGGATACAAAGCAACTGTATCCATACGACGCGAACGATTGCGCTATACTCCCTGCGTTTCCTTATCGGGCTGTAACATGGGCGCATTGAACGACCTGTTGCGTTTGGCGCACGAACGCATACAGGACACAAATTCTTCCTACGCCGGGGCATTGACGCCGGCAGAAGCGCATCGGGTCTGGCAGAGCGCGCCGGGCGCGAAGCTGGTTGATGTCCGCACCCGCGCCGAACTGACGTTCGTCGGGCGCATTCCGGGCGCGGTGGAAATCGAATGGCTCCACTATCCGGGCGGCGGGCAAAATCCCTATTTTCTTCGCCAACTCTCTGCCGAAGTGGATCGGGAGGCGCTGCTGCTTTTCATCTGCCGCAGCGGGCATTATTCCGGGCTGGCGGCAACAGCGGCAACCGAACATGGATTTACCGCCTGCTACAACGTGCTGGAAGGCTTTGAAGGGGAACTGGACGCCAACAGGCAACGCGGCAAGATAGGCGGCTGGCGGTTCGCCGGGTTGCCCTGGGTGAGCGATGCCAACGGTCGTATGGCGTGAGGCATGGCGATGAGCGGCTTTCCCTTTGAACCCTACAACGCCTTGTCCGATGACGCATGTCAGGCGCGGATCAGCGCGGCGCGGCAAAAACTCGGCCAGGACGTGACCCTGCTCTGCCACCATTATCAGCGTTCCGACATCTATCAGCACGCGGATTTGACCGGGGATTCCCTGAAACTCTCCCGCCTTGCGGCTGAAACGGACGCCACCCACATTGTCTTTTGCGGGGTGCACTTCATGGCGGAAGTGGCGGACATCCTCTCCCGCCCGGAACAGCGGGTCATCCTGCCCGATCTGGCGGCGGGCTGTTCGATGGCCGACATGGCCAATCTTGCCAAGGTCGAGCGTTCCTGGCGCGAGCTGGCGAGCCTCTGCCCGGTAGAAGAGACCTTTACGCCGGTCACGTACATCAATTCCGCCGCCGACCTGAAGGCTTTTTGCGGACGGCATGGCGGCATCGTCTGCACCTCCAGCAATGCCGCAACCATTGCGCGTTGGGCTTTTGCCCAACGTCCGAAGGTGCTTTTTTTCCCCGATCAGCATCTGGGGCGCTGGACGGGGCATAACATGGGCATTTCACTGGACGAGATGCCGGTCTGGGACCCGGATTTGCCGTTGGGCGGACTTTCCGAAGAAGCTGTTGCAAAGGCCAAAGTCCTGCTCTGGAAAGGGCATTGCGCGGTACATCAAATGTTCCAGAAGCGCCACATAGATGCCTTTCGCGCCCGTTGCCCGGAAGGACGGGTTATCGCGCATCCAGAGTGCAATTTTGAAGTCTGCGCCGCCGCCGATGCAGTAGGCTCTACCGAATACATCGTCAAGACCATCAAAGAAGCGAAAGCGCCCGGACATTGGCAGGTCGGCACGGAACTCAATCTGGTCGAGCGGCTGGCGCGGGAAGTTGCGCCGGAAGGCAAAGTGGTGGAATTCATGTCCGATCTGGTGTGCATGTGTTCCACCATGCAGAGGATTGACCCGCAACATCTGGCCTGGGTGCTGGAAAATCTCGTCGAGCGGGTGGTTGTCAACCCCATTGTCGTTCCAGGACACGAAGCGAAAGAAGCGAAGCAGTCGCTGGAACGGATGTTACGTATTTCTTGAGGCGGCAGGAAAAGGAATGACGGAATTCATTCATGGCAATCGGGTGACGTTACTCCACACCGGCGCGGAGTTTTTTCCGGCGTTGCTGCGCGCCATAGAGAAGGCAAAGCGCGATGTCCATCTGGAAACCTATATTTTTGCGGATGACCTGATTGGGCGTAAGGTTGCGACTGCGCTTGCGGAAGCGGCAAGGCGCGGCGTGGTGGTGCGGATTCTGGTAGATGGATTTGGCGCGCGCCCTTTTTCACGCCAGTTTGGCGAGATGCTGACTGCTGCCGGGGCGGAGTACCTGATTTACCGCGAAGAAGTCGCGTCCTTCCAGTTCAGTCGCTACCGTCTGCGCCGCCTGCATCGCAAGCTGGCGGCGATTGACGGGAAAATCGCCTTCATCGGCGGCATCAACATCATGGATAATGCCAACGCGGCATTGGGCGTCGACTACTGTCTCGACTACGCAGTACGGGTGGAAGGGCCGGTCTTGCGCCCGATTCTGGAAAGTCTGCGCCAGATGTGGAACCGCGTGGCGCGGACGAGTTTCAGGCCGCGCTTTCGCTATCCTGAAATTCCGCGTCCCTTTTTGCAGCAGGCGGGGGAACATCGGGTCATTTTTCTGCCGCGCATTGGTTTTTATCAGCGCAACAGCATTGCCAAAGCCTATCTGGAAGCAATCGGCAACGCGAACGCCTCGGTACTGATGGCGATTGCCTATTTTCTTCCGGGGTGGCGCTTTCGCCGCGCCCTGATGGCCGCCGCCAGACGGGGCGTTAAGGTGACGTTGCTGGTACAGGGCAAAAGCGACCACTGGCTGTTTCATTATGCCTCCAGAGCCTTGTGTGACGCGCTCATGCGGGCGGGGGTACGAATCTTTGCCTATCAGAAAGGTTTTTTGCACGCGAAGGTTGCGGTCGTGGATCGGCTGTGGGCGACGGTCGGCTCATCCAACATTGACCCCTTCAGTCTGTTTCTTGCCAAGGAAGCCAACCTTGCCGTTCAGGACGCGGAATTTGCGGCGCAATTGTCCGCCAGCTTGACAAGCGAGATTGAGGAAGGCGCGGTAGAGCTGAAGCCGGGTTCTCAATCCCGTCTGGCGCGGATCATGTGCTGGATTTGCTACGGAATTGTCCGGCTGTTCGTGGATATGGCAGGCTATGGAGATTGGCATCGCGCGCGCCGCTCCGCGCCAAAATCCTGATGAAGGCAACTGCAAGGTGCACACGCTTGACCGGATTGATTCATTTCTGGGTAAAATACCGGGCACGAAGATCACGTACAGGACAATGACTGCGTAACGGGGATGACAATGACGACAAAGACACGCGCTGAACTTGTGGCGGACTACGTACATGATGTATGCCGCGCTCAGACTGAGCAGGCCAGGAAGGAACGCTTGATCGTTTTGCTGAAGGACCTTTTCAAGGGAGCCGAAGCGGCGCAAATCATCAGTGACTTTGTTTCCGGTTCTGAGCACAGGATTACCAATATTGAGCGGCCTACCGGCAAGGGTAGCGGAGCCGCCGATACGCAATATCATTCCACAATCATAGAGTTTGAGAAGGATTTAAGGAAAACCGGCGAACACGCAAAGCTACAACTTTGTGAATATCTGACGGGTAACTGGAACTCCAGGGTACGGCTGGAATTCACACTCATAGCGACAGATTGTCTGGTCTGGGAAATTTACGCGCCTGATTTCAACAGCCTGACCAGGCTGGGCGTTCTCAAACCATCTGACGTGAGACTGGAGAAATGCGAAGCTATCACACTTACGCCCTGTTCTGACGCGGACAAGGCCAGAGAAATGGCGGATAACTTCTATTTTTTCCTTGACCGTCACCTTTTCCGGCTGGAGCCGATACCCGCAACGCTTGATGCGGTCAGAAACATGTTTGGACATGACTCAAGCGTCTATCGTGCCGCCATTGCCTGTCTGAATGACCTGTACAGCAAAGAGAAAGATTCTTCCACGATGCAGGTTGCCTACAGCGAATGGCACAAATTCCTCAGTATCGCCTACGGCAAATTTGACGCATCGGAGGATGTTTTTCTAACACAGTCCTACCTCAGCATCCTATCCAAGTTGCTTGCATACTCTGTGCTTGCGGGAAATGTGAAACTTGAGAAGGCGGAGATCAACGACATTCTGACGGGCACAGCTTTCAGGAAGCACAACATCCAGAATTTCTGTGATGACGATTTTTTTCGCTGGACAGCGGACACAACCCACTATGACGCGCTGTTGCCTGC
>JAISSL010000200.1 GCA_031273145.1 Zoogloeaceae bacterium
CACGAGGAACAACAGGATGCCAACGCCTAGGGCTTTACGGAATCCGGCTTGCGGCTCGCCCATCCAGACGAGGAAGCCTACCAGATCGCCTACCTGTTTGTCGTATTCATCCGCTGTCATGCGTGCCTGCAAATCATAGAGGATATGCGGCATCCCGACATTCTCGAAAACACGGTTGTTCCAGCCAGTCGGACGGTTGTCGTCGCGGTAGAAGCTACGCAGATAGCTGTAAAGCCAGTCCGCGCCGTTCCCCTCCTCGGAAGCGCGGGCGCGAGCCACCAGAGTGAGATCGGGCGGCGCGACGCCAAACCATTTTTTGGCTTCATCATGCCGGATGGCAACGCGCATCGGCGCGCCAATCTTTTCGCCGGTGAAGATCAGGTTCTCTTCAATCTGTTCCTTGGAGAGACCGAGTTCCATCAGGGTGCTGTAGCGAATGCCGCTCGCGCCGTGGCAGCTTAAGCAGTAATTGACGAACAGCTTGGCGCCGTTTTGCAGGGCGGCATAGTCACCAGAACGATCGGGCGCTTCATCCAGATGGACGCCGCCTGAAGCATGAGCAAAGGCAGGCGCGAACAGGCAAACCGCCAACAGGATTTTGAGTGTACGCAGGGTATTCATTTCCAGGTGACCCTTTCAGGAACAGGTTTGCATTTGTCCATCTTTGACCAGTAGGGCATGGTCAGGAAGAACAGGAAGTAATACAGGGTGAAAATCTGCGCGATGACATCGCCGTCCAGAATCCAAACTCCAAAGTATTTGTAACCCGGAAGTTTGGTGCCCAGATGCCCCAGAATCAGGAACCCAATGACGAAGATGACCAGCAGGGTCTTGAAGATCGGGCCGCGATAGCGGATGGATTTCGCCGGACTGCGATCCAGCCAGGGCAGGAAGGCAAGAACGACTATCCCGCCGCCCATGGCAACCACGCCCCAGAGTTTCGCGTCTATCCAGAAGAAGTTCCACACCATCGCGCGCAGCATGGAATAGAACGGCGTGAAGTACCATACCGGCGCAATGTGCGCGGGGGTCTTCATCGCGTCGGCGGGCAGGAAGTTGTTGTATTCCAGGAAATAGCCGCCGCCTTCCGGCATGTAGCAGACGATGATGAAGAAGAGCATCAGGAAAACGGCGACGCCAACGATGTCCTTCACCGTGTAGTAGGGATGGAATGGAATGCCGTCCAGCGGGATGCCCTTTTCGTCCTTGTGATCCATGATCTCAATCCCGTCCGGGTTGTTGGAGCCGTTTTCATGCAAGGCCAGAAGGTGCGCGACCACGAGGCCAAGCAGGGCAATGGGAATGGCTACAATGTGCAGGGCGAAAAAGCGGTTCAGGGTTGCGTCGCCAATCACGAAATCGCCCCGAACCCAGAGACTCAGGGAATCGCCGATGAAGGGAATGGCGCTGAACAGATTGACGATGACCTGCGCGCCCCAGTAGGACATCTGTCCCCAGGGCAGGAGATAGCCCGTGAACGCCGCCGCCATCAGGCAGACGAAAATCACGACGCCGAAAATCCAGGTCAGTTCGCGGGGTTTCCGGTAAGAGCCGTACAGCATTCCCCGGAACATGTGCAGATAGACCATGATGAAGAACGCGGAAGCGCCGGTCGAGTGCATGTAGCGGATCAGCCAGCCCCAATTGACATCGTTCATGATGTAGGAGACGCTGGCAAAGGCGACCGGCAGGCCATCGGCATTCAGGGATGCGTCCGGCTTGTAGTTCATTGCCAGAAAGATGCCGGTCATGATCTGGAGCGCCAGCACCAGAAGCGCCAACGAGCCGAAGTAGTACCAGAAGTTGAAGTTCTTGGGCGCGTAGTATTCGGACAGGTGCGCTTTCCACGTTGAAGTCAGCGGAAAGCGGGCGTCGAACCACTCCAGCACGTTGCCGAGGAAGGAACCATCGGACTTGTATTTTGCGTAAACGCTTTGCGTAACCATCATTAAGCCTCCGGGTCTTCGCCGATCAAAATCCGCGTATCGGAAAGATAGCGGTGTGGAGGAACCTCCAGATTGTCCGGGGCGGGCATTTTCTTGAAAACGCGCCCGGCAAGGTCAAAGGTGGAACCGTGACAGGGACAGAAAAATCCGCCTTTCCAGTCGGCGGGCATTCCTTCATCCGTGCCTGCCTTGAATCTTTCGGAAGGAGAACAGCCCAGATGGGTGCAGATACCGACCACCACCAGGATTTCCGGCTTTTGGGAACGGTGCGAGTTCTTGCAGTAAGCGGGCTGTTGCGAATCCTTGTCGGAAGCCGGGTCGGCCAACTGGCTATCCTGTTGAGAAAGCGTATCCAGCATGGCCTGGGTACGTTTGAGTATCCATACCGGCTTGCCGCGCCATTCAAAGGTCAGCTTCTGACCGGGTTGGAGATTGCTGATGTCGGCTTCGACCGACGCGCCTGCTGCCTTTGCGCGTTCGGAAGGAAGCATGGAAGAGACGAAAGGCACGACTGCCGCCGCTGCGCCTACGCCTCCTACCGCTACGGTTGCGGCCAGTATCCTTCGCCGTTCGCAACTCATTTTTTCCTGATTGCTCATAGCGTACCTTCTGTGAAATTTCGGTTAAACAAACTCGCGCATTATACGCCAGCATTTATTGCTGTGTAAAAGACAAAACAACATCGGATCAAATGTATTTTGCGTGCCCCTATATAATGTGGCTCATGTGGCTGGATACGCATTGTCATCTTTCCGCGCCGGAATTTGCAGGGGATTGCGACGCAGTGTGGCACGCCGCGCTTGATGCGGGGGTGCGCGGCATTCTGTTGCCTTCGGTATCCTTGCGGGATTGCGGGCAGGTGGCTCGCCTTGTCGGGCAGATTCCAGGTGCCATGCCCGCCTATGGCATCCATCCTTTTTTTGTAACTGAGGTAGGGGAAGAAGGCGCGGCATTGGCGGCACTTACAGAATGGCTGGAGAAAAACCCGCCCGTCGCCGTGGGGGAAATTGGTCTGGATGGCACAAAGAAGGAAAACTGGCCGCAACAGGAGAGATTTTTTCTGGCGCAACTGAAACTGGCGAGAAAATTCGATTTGCCGGTGGTGCTGCATGTGCGGGGCGCGATTGACGCGGTATTGCGGGGATTGCGCCAGATACGGGTCAAGGGCGGCATTGCCCATGCGTTCAACGGGAGCCGGGAACAGGCGGAAGCGTTCCTGAAACTGGGCTTCAAACTTGGCTTTGGCGGGAGTCTGACTTATCCGGGAAGTCGCCGCATCCGGGCGTTGGCGGTAGATTTGCCGCTGGAAGCGATAGTGCTGGAAACCGACGCGCCGGATATTCCTCCGGTCTGGCTGCGACAAACGGGGCAAGCGGGAGAAAAGCCGCGCAACACCCCGGCGGAATTGCCCAGAATAGGCAAGGTTCTGGCGGAATTGCGCGGCATGGATGTCGAAACCCTCGCCTGCCAGACAAGCGCCAATGCGCGTGCAGTCCTGCGGGTCTTGCAGGCAGCAATTGGTCTTGCGGACAGCAATTGAAAAATCATTGCCATCTGCAAGACCGCATGTAAAACCTCTATAATGTGCCTCTGATTTTATGCCCTGGGTTTAATGCCTTATGTCTTTTCCCGCGCCCCTGTTTGAATCTTCCATCCGTAGCCTGCCACTGATTTCAAGGGGCAAGGTGCGTGACATCTACGCCGTCGGTGACAACAAGCTCCTGATCGTGACGAGCGATCGACTTTCCGCTTTCGACGTGATCCTGCCTGACCCGATTCCGCATAAAGGGTGGGTGCTGACCATGCTGGCGAATTTCTGGGTCGGAAAACTCGCCCACATCCTGCCCAATCAATTGACCGGCATCGCGCCAGAATCCGTGGTCGCGCCGGAAGAGGCCGCGCAGGTAGCGGGACGCGCCATGGTGGTTAAACGTCTGCGTCCCTTGCCGATTGAAGCAGTGGCGCGCGGTTATCTGATCGGTTCCGGCTGGAAGGATTATTGCCAGACAGGCGCCATATGCGGCGTGCCCCTGCCTGCTGGATTGAAACTGGCCGCCCGTCTGCCGGAGCCGGTCTTTAC
>JAISSL010000130.1 GCA_031273145.1 Zoogloeaceae bacterium
GTTCATCGAGCAGCACAATTTGCCCGTCGGGAAACGCAAACGCATTGGGGCCATGTCTGGGAAACGCGCGAAAGTGGAGCGCCATTTGTCCTTCATAGGGCAGAAGGGCGGGGTCGGCGGCAACCAGTTGCCAAAAGCCTGCCCGCAACTTTTCCTGCCGTTCCCTGGCGAGTTCCGAAGGCGTGAGCCACTCTTTATCCAGTTGCGCAAGCGCCATGTTGGAAATTGGGTGCATGGCAGAGACCGGCACCTGCGGCGCAAGCGCCTTTGCGCCCCAGGGTAGACCCCAGAAATAGCCCGCCACAAAAACCAGAATGACGCCCGCCAATGATGCCCCAACCCAGCGCCATTTGCTTTGCAGACGCATGACCACCGAAGCGCGGTAGCCTATGTCGGTCAGCAACGCATCCAGTTCAGCGCCTTGCGCCACTTCGCAAAACGTCTCGTCGCCGGCAAAGCGCAGGGTGCGCGGCGCGCTGCCCTGCGGTTCGGAAACGCGGATGTCTGCGGTCGGAATGGCGCGTCGTTTGCCTTCCGCGTTTTCAATCAACAGTTCTGCCGCGCTCCCGCTCAAGCGCACAATCTGGCGGCGCGAAGTCTGACCATCGAAATAATGGGCTTCCATGAGTCCGGCTCAGATTGCGAGGTCGAAGTCGAAAATATCCGCGACTTCTTCGCCGATGGCGCTTTTTTCCTGCGTGGCGCCGGCGATGAAGTTATCCATGTCGTCCGCCATCAGCACGGCGGTATGACTGGCGCGGTAGGCCGCCATGCGGACTTTTGCCCAGGGCCAGTAAAGACCCAGTGTCAGCGCGATCAACAGCCAGTTGGTCAGGACGACGGCGGTAATCCCCCAGAAGGTCTGGTCGCTCACAAAACGATGGTTTTCCAGATTGGTGTTGTTCCAGACATGATTGCTGATCAGCGCGTTCAGGTAGGGGAACGTGACCAGCGTGATGCCATAAAAGAGGATGATGCCCACCATGATGATGAGAATAATGGAGATTACGACTCCCCCCGACTGATTAAGGATCGAAGTATTGCCGAACAGCACTCCCGCGCCGACAATCACGGCAACCAGCAGTACTATAAACGCCAGAAACGGCCAAAGCGCGCGTAAGAAGAGGCCGTAAAAGGACAAAATCCGCAACTGGACTCGAAAGCCTGAGGTGCCAAACGAAAAATGCCCCATCTGGAAACGCTTGAAATCGCACACGAAGGCGGGAATCAGAAGCGGGATGCACAAAAAGGCGGCAATGAACAGCCAATACCAGGGCAGTTTAAAATCCCTTGCTTCCTCTGTATCTGCATCCTCGTCGACGCTTCGGAATGGGTCGAGCGAACCCTCTGCTTCCTCTGTATCTGCATCCGTTTCGTCATGCGCGACTTCTGCCTCGTCGTCCTCGCCGTAGTCTTCGTCGTCCTCATCGTCCGCCATCTCTTCATGCGTGGCCTCTGCCGCATCGGTATCCTCGTCGGTTTCGTCGGCAGTGTCCCTGGATTGGTCGACCTTCGCCGTTTGTTCGACCGTCGCCTGCTTGTAGGCGATCTGTTCCATGCTGTAGTACATCACCCAGCCCAGGGCAATGAAGATAATGAAATAGCCCAGAAATGCCTTGCACATGCCCTTGTAGGTGCCGAGAAAATTGAAGCGCAGGCCGCGAAACGAGGTATTGCGGGCGCGAAAGGCAAAGGAACGCACCAGAAACCAGGGAATCAGCGGCGAGCATAGAAGCAGTGCCGGGTGATATAACTCAGGCTTTATCTTCTCAATGACCGCCAGAATGACCACCATTGCGAACGCGATGATGCGCCCTACCAGGATCGCCTTCGGTTTGCCGTGATAGTCGAAACCGCTGCCATCGAGCAGGGTGTTGCGATGAAAATACTGCTCGCGCCGCACCTTAGCCCAGGCCGAATAGATGCCAAGGGTCAGGATGGAAAGCATGAGATTGACTATCCAGATACGAAAATACTCTTCCCCCGTGCCGACAAATTTAAGCCGCTTTTCGACGGGAAAGGTTGGGGCAGGAGTTGGCTCAACCGGAAGGGATTGTGCAAGGGCTGGCTCAACCGGAAGGGTTGGCTCATCAGGAAGATTCTGTTCAAGGTTAAGGTCTTGCCCGGCAGGCACGGGATTTTCCGGGATAGAGGCGTTCTGTTCTGCGGTAGGGTCTTGCTCGACGGTCATGGGATACTCCGGGATTGCGAAAAAATCGGATGATAGGGCAAAGCGGAGAATTATAACCGCCGCGCTCAAGACTTGCGCGCGTAAAACCCCCCTCGTCATTTCCGCGCAGGCGGGAATTCAGTGCTTCCGCGTCTCCTCACCCGTCATTCTTCCTTTTCGGTACTTTCAACATGCTGCTCATGCAATAGAGACCCATAGAGGCGGCTTTCATCGTAGTCGCGCAGCAGAAAACCCGCCTTGCGGCCAAAGATGGCGGCATCCAGTATCCGGTGCAGGCTGCGCTCGCATACGGCGTAGCCCTCGGAGTCGACGACCAGGGGGATGTACCCAAACCGGATGAATTGTTCCTTGATGCTATGCTCAAGGTGAATGGCGCGGCAAATGAGGGATTTTGCGTAGTTGTCATCCAGGGCGACGCTGAAGTTTTCCATGAACAGTTCCCCGTTGGGGTAACGGGCTGCCATTTTTCCCTCTTCATCCCGGATAAACTGAACCTGCCCGCCAGATACGGCAGCGATGTAGGCATCTGCCCAGTGCGTAAAATGATCCGGCACGACCAGTCTGCCGTCGAAAAAGTCGCAGGCGAGATAGCAGCGGGTGATTCCTGAGTCGTTCGGGTCCATGATGGATTTAAATTATGCGCCGGAACTGAAGTCTACCATTGCCTGCGCGAAATGGGAGAAGTTTCCTTGCCATTCTATATACCGAAAAGTTCATGCCAGCGCGGAAATTCGTGGTTCAGTTGCCGATGCGCGGGTTGCCTGCCGAAAACGTCGCCCTCAGAACGCAAGGCCAAGGCGAAAACCGATTTCCCGCGCGGCGCTTTTGCCGATCTGGATAGTCTCGGATTCGTAGGTTTTGGCTTCCGATTTTCCGATTTTCCAGTAGCGGTAGTAGGGTTCGGCAAAGAGCTTGAAGGTCTTGAAGTCCTTTTCGGCAGTTAAGGATGCCTTTATGCCGTACCCGTTTTTTTGGTCGACCGTCACGTAGCGCCCGTTCGGGAAGTACATGGCGGTTCCCGTAAAGATCACATCCACTTCCTTGTTCAGCGATACTTTCCAGGTCTCGGCGGGGACAAAATACCAGTCCGTGCCGAAAGCGACGTAGTGGGAATTCTGCACGATCTTGAGGTCAGAGTAATACGGGTTTTTGTGATTGCCCTTGTCGTTGAAAATCCGCCCGCCGTATCCTACGTAGGGAGAACTGGAAAACTTTTCGCTGATCGTGAAGTTCTTGCCCATCGCGACCAGCATATCCAGATACCAGTGGCGCTCGCCGCTGTTTTTATAGGACTGGCCTTGGTTGTCTTCGCCCTTGTGTTCCAGATTGGCGCCGTTCATGTAATCGGCGCACGCCCGGATTATGTCGTTATCGGCCACGTATGCCAGAGTGAACCCGGACATCGTACCGCTATAGGTGCCCTGCACGGCAGAGGAGGGCTTCGGCCTCTTCAGTTCCCATTTGGACACAACGGGCGCGATGATAACGTCGCCCGCAAAGCTGGCTGATGGAACAAGCAGGGCGATAAGGAACAGGCCAGACAGCGCGGCAGGCAAACAACCGGAATGGCGAAGGAGAAAGCGGTTCACACGCAGAGGTAGCACAGTTGAGAAAACGGGCATGTTACGCTCTGCGCGCCTTAAAATCCAGGGAAATATGCGGCAGGGACGAAACCAAGCGCAGGGACGGAAGTTCCGGGCATATCCGGCTCAAAGCGCGACATCGAGGCCGAAAATATCCGCGAGTTCTTCGCCCGTGGCGTTTTTTTCTTCTCTAACGCCGGCGAGAAAATCGTCCAGGTTGCCTGCTACCCGTATCGCCGCGTGCCTTGCGCGATAGGCCGCCATTCTGACTTTCGCCCACGGCCAGTAAAGTCCCAGAGTCAGCAAGGAGAGCAACCAGTTTGAAAGGGTGATTCCCGTGATGCCCCAGTAGGTCTGGTCGCTCACGAAACGGTGCCTGTCCAGGCTGGCGTTGTTCCAGGCCAGATTACTGACGAGCGCCTTGAAATAAGAAGGCGTTACAACGACAAAAAACACAACTACCGCAACAAACAGACCAAAATACAGCTTGGGAACACCACCGCCAAACATGGCGACCTGAAAAAGAATATAGAAGGGGGCAAGCGCCACACAACATATAGCCACTATATACGGCCATAGCCCAAGCAGGCAAATGCTGTAAAGAGACGGAAGTCGGCATTGGATATGAAAGCGGGAAGCCCCGAAAGCAAGATGTCCGAATCGAAAGCGTTGAAAAGCGCGGACAAGAACAGGTAGCAGGAGCAGCACGCTAGCCCATCCGGCGCACCCACGAATAAATCCAGGGATTGCGCCATCAATCATAGCCCACACCATAGCCTTTCGACCAGACTCAGCCTTTTGCAGCATCTTCTTCTTGAAATCAGGATCCGTTCTGTCGGCGGCGGCCAGCTCGGCCTTAAATGCGACATCTTCAATAATATCCTGCCTCTCCATAGCATGTTGAACATCTACGTACATCATTCCATAACTGTAGGCCGACGCAAACAATAAGGTGATGAGCAGCAGGATGTGACACAGACATGCCTTGCAAAGCCCCTTGCAGGTTCCGAGAAAATCGAAATGCAGGCCGCGAAACGAGGTGTTGCGGGCGCGAAAAATAAAGGAACGCACCAGCAACCAGAGAATCAGCGGCGTGCATAAAAACAGTATCGGGAAATAATAACCAGGCCCCAACTTGCGGATGAGGTACAGGATGGCCACCATTCCAACCGCGATGACGCGCCCTTTCAGGATGGCTTTTGGGTTGCCGTGGTAGTCGAAGCCGCTGCCATCGAGCAGGGTGTTGCGATGAAAATACTGCTCGCGCCGCACCTTTGCCCATGCCGAATAAATGCCAAGGGTCAGGATGGAAAGAAAGAGATTGACAATCCAGATGCGGAAATACTCGCTGCCGGAGCCGACAAACGAAAGACGCAGTTCACGCGGTTCGGGATAGGCGTTATGTTCTGCGGCAAGAGCTTGCTCGACGGTCATGGGATGCTCCGGGAGTGCAAAAAATCGGATGACATGGCGAAGTGGTGGATTATAACCGCTGTGCCTGAGACTTGCGCGAGAAAATCCTGTTGTTCTTCATGGGGCGTGGCAATCTCTTATGACACCCAAAAGATGCTGAGGACAGCGCCACTCCGTCATTCCCGCGTAGGCGGGAATCCAGTAAGAATATAGGGCTTTCGCATGAAGGAGATGATATGCCACTGTGCCATGTCGACGCAAAGATACTGGATTCCCGCCTACGCGGGAATGACGAGTTGCGGGACGCAGGTTGCGTCCCCTACAGACATATCAATGCGCGATGCCATTGAATTTGTCCGTAGGGGCGGCAATCTGCCGCCCGCAAGACCTGCCGCCCGTGAGGTATTTCAGATGGCAAAGAAGTGGCGCGTCCTGCCGTCTGCAAGACCCGCCGCCCGCACAACCCGTCGCCCGTGTCATGTCCGTGTTCATGGCAGATTCAGGCAGGCGCAGCCATCTACCGTACCGATGGTTTTTCAATTGTCGTCCACAGGACACGCCTGCAAGGCCAATTGCCGTTCGCTGGATGCCTGATACAAAATAAAATTTGTGCAGTGCAAAAAAATATTTATAATGACTCTGCTTGAGGCCGCATTCGCTTCATCTGCGGATTTGACCATCGCTCAAGTCAACCCCCGACCGCAAGGCCGGGACAACGCACATTTTACCGGGAGGAATTTTGCAATGACTACTGTTCAGGATGTTCTGAAGCTCATGAAAGACAATGAGGTCAAATTCGTCGACTTTCGTTTTAC